>CAIOHI010000123.1 GCA_903858075.1 uncultured Actinomycetes bacterium | reverse complement strand
TGCCCCACAAGCGTCGAATGGATTGACGTGCTTCCACGTAATCCGAGTGGCAAAATTTTGAAAAAAGACCTGCGAGCCCCATATTGGGTGGGTCGCACTCGTCACGTGAACTGATTTTTCACCCCTCGTGAACGCACCGCGGTGCGCGATGCATTATAAATAGGGGCGTGATCGCCCGTATAAAACCGACCATTTGCGTCGCCTTTGTAGAGGTGATGCTCATCTCTGCCTGTGGTGGAAGTTCTCCAGTGGCCGACATCGTTGCCAAGCCATGTGGCTCGGGTGAAGTGGTGTCGGGTCGGCCATTGCAAATTGTTTCCACCGTTGCGCCCATCACCAGCATCATTGCCAATGTTGTTGGCGGAAGCGGGGCAGTGGTGAATGGCTTGGTTCCGGAAGGAACCAACTCGCACACCTTTGAGCCGCCACCAAGTGCGGCGAAAGTTCTTGAAGAGTCAGATGTTGTTTTCATTAATGGTTTGGTTCTTGAAGAACCAACAAAAGATCTTGCTGAAGCAAACATTGCCAGTGGCGCAGAAGTGTGTGAAATCGCTACGGGAATACTTCCCGAAGGTGAATGGATCTACGACTTCTCCTTCCCGAAAGACGGCGGCAAGCCCAACCCACATTTGTGGACCAACCCACCCATGGTGAAGGAATATGCGCAGGTGGTGCGCGACACGTTGGTGAAGCGCAATCCGGAAAATGCCGAGGTGTACAACACGAACTTCACAGCGTTTGCAGCAAAAGTTGATGCACTCGACACAGCCATGGAGGCAGCAACGGAAACTATTCCTGCTGCAGATCGTAAGTTGCTTACCTACCACGATGCTTATGCCTACTTTGCTCGCCACTACAACTGGACCGTGGTGGGTGCCATTCAGCCGTCGTCGTTTGAAGAGCCCACTCCGAAAGAGATTGCAAACCTCATTACTCAGGTAAAAGAAGAAAAGGTGAAAGCAGTTTTCGGTAGCGAAGTCTTCCCGTCGCCCGTACTTGAGCAAATTGGCAAGGAAACCGATGCTAAGTACATCGATGTGTTACGAGACGATGACCTTCTCGGGGAACCAGGTGACCCTGAGCACTCGTGGATGGGGCTCATGCGTTTCAACTTTGTCACCATGGTTGAGGCTCTCGGGGGTGACGCATCTGCACTAAAAGCTTTAGATGTAAGTGATGTAGTGAAAGACTCTGCGGTATACCCTCAATGACTATGAAAGTCGCCGAAAAAGACGTATTGGTGCATTGTCACCACGTCACCTGTTCATATGGCGATTCAGCAGTGGTGAGCGATGTCAATTTCACCCTGCGCCGGGGCGAATTCGCCGGCATTGTGGGTCCATCGGGTTCGGGCAAGACCACCTTATTGAAAGCGGTACTTGGCAGCATTAAGCCAGTACACGGCAGCATCGACATGTTGAAGGGCTTGCGCATGGGCTACGTGCCGCAAGTGGAAAGTGTCGACTGGAATTTTCCTGTCACTGTTTTGGAAGTCATTGTGATGACCCGCAGTGAGAAGAAGTGGTGGCCACGCATTACCACTTCAGAACGTGCAGCAGCAGAAGATGTTCTGGAACGACTTGGCCTCGGTGGTCTTTCTGGTCGTCATATTCGTGAACTCTCGGGCGGGCAACAACAGCGTGTGTTTGTGGCTCGTGCGCTATTTCATTCACCCGATATTTTGGTTCTCGATGAACCCACGTCGGGCGTCGACGTGCGTACCCGCCACGAGGTATTGCACTTGCTCGCCGACCTGCACGATGCCGGCATGTCGGTGTTACTCACCACGCATGACCTCAATGGCTTGGCGGCTCACTTGCCGCGACTCATTTGTTTGAATAAAGAAATTGTTGCCGACGGCAGCCCACGTGAAGTGTTGGTACCAGACGTACTAGAGAAGTTGTACGGCGCCCCTATGCATGTGCTGGAACACGGTGGCATGCCCGTGGTGCTCGACCATTCAGAGAACCCTATGTTGGGGCGCTTCGGCGGCAAGGCCGTATAGCAGTGCATTCGTCAATTGTTTACGCACTCAGCTTGGGCGAACCGTATGGCTTTCAGTTTTTCCGTAACGGAACTCTTGTTGCTCTCATTGCGGGTGGCCTGTGCGGTCTGCTTGGTGTATTCGTGGTGTTGCGCGGCATGTCGTACATTGGCCACGGGTTATCGCATGCGGTCTTTGGTGGTGCAGCAGCTTCTGCGGTCATGAACTTCAACTACTTCATTGGTGCAGGTATTTGGGGAGTGGTGTCGGGAGTGCTTATTGGTCGCATTGCGCGCCGGCGCATTATTGGTGCCGACGCTGCTATTGGTGTGGTTACTACCGCGTCGTTTGCTTTGGGGTTGGCATTGTTGAATAGGTACGGACAAGCAAAACGCAGCATTGAGGCAGTGCTCTTTGGCAGCGTGCTTGGTGTGAAAAACAGCGACATCATTGCGGTACTTGTGGTGGCAGTGTTAGCAACAGTCGTCATTGTTTTGGGTTACCGAAAGTTTCTCTTTTCCACTTTCGACCCTGAAGTGGCCGAAGTAAGTGGTGTGAAGGTGTCGTTAATGGAAGCTGCGCTCATGGTGATGTTGTCGCTCACCATTTTGGTCACCATGCGAGTCATTGGAACATTGCTCATCTCTGCATTGCTGGTCATACCTGCAGCCACTGCGCGCATGCTCACCAATCGTTTCTCACGCATGTTGTGGATCTCGCCACTCATTGGTGCCGCATCGGCGTTCTTAGGAATGAACGTGGCGTATCACACCAATACGTC
>CAIOHI010000122.1 GCA_903858075.1 uncultured Actinomycetes bacterium | reverse complement strand
TGCAGCGAGCTCGGTGAGTCGCTGCTGGCGGTTCAATTTCTGGCGTTCTCTTTTTTCAGTACCCACAAGGTCGGTAGGTTAGTCGCACTCCGCTAACGTTTGACATCTGTGGGAATAGTTGTCCAAAAATACGGCGGAACGTCGGTTGCCGACCCTGAACGCATCAAGGCCGTTGCCGAGCACGTTGCCTTTACACGTAGCCACGGTAACGACGTAGTTGTGGTGGTGTCGGCCATGGGTAAAACCACCGACAACCTCATTTCATTGGCAAATCAGGTATCTGGCACTCACCCCGGACGCGAACTCGACATGCTGCTCACCACCGGCGAGCGCATTTCCATGGCACTGGTGTGCATGGCTCTTGCAGATATTGGCATTGATGCAGTTTCTTTCACGGGCAGCCAGGTCGGAATCATTACCGACACTGTTCACACCAAAGCAAAAATTCTTGAGGTCAAAGGCGATCGCTTGCGTGAAGCGCTTGCTGCGGGCAAAGTTGCCGTTGTCGCAGGGTTTCAGGGTGTGAGCACCGAAAGCGAAATTACAACGTTGGGTCGTGGCGGTAGCGACACCACAGCAGTTGCACTTGCTGCTGCAGTCAACGCCGATGTTTGTGAAATTTATACCGACGTCACCGGAGTCTTCAGTGCTGACCCGCGCATTGTTCCACAAGCTCGTAAATTGCAGCATCTCGATTTTGAAGAGATGCTGGAAATGGCGGGAGCAGGAAGCAAAGTGTTAGCGCTTCGCTCTGTTGAATTTGCTCGTAATCACAATGTTCCTCTACACGTGCGTTCAAGTTTTACTTGGGAACACGGTACGTGGGTGCTCGACATGAGCGCCTTTAATGCACAGCAGTCTTCAAAGGAGAATGCCATGGAAGATCCCATTATTTCTGGAGTAGTTCACGAAACAGGTGAAGCAAAAGTCACTGTGTTTGGCGTTGCCGATAAGCCAGGTATTTCTGCTGCTCTTTTTGAACCACTGGCCGATGCCAATGTCAACGTCGACATGATTGTGCAAAATACTTCTAAAGACGGCATTACCGACATCTCATTCACTGTTCCCAAATCTGACCTTGCCACAGCATTGAAAATAGTTAATGCAGTTGCTGGCGAGCTTGGCGCTGCTGGTGTGACCCACGACGAAGCAGTGGCAAAAATTTCACTCGTTGGTGCAGGAATGAAGACGAGCCCAGGAGTAGCTGCGAAAATGTTCCGCGTGCTTGCCGATGCCGATGTGAATATTGAAATGATCTCTACAAGCACAATTCGCGTTTCTGTTGTTGTTGGAGCTGCAAATACGGAAAAGGCACTGCGCACGTTGCACACAGCTTTTGGCCTCGACTCTGGCCAGGCGTACTCTGCCCCGTTGCCCGAACGCAAATAAGCAATACTTAACTCCATGGTTCGACGTCGTTCTCAACTCATCCCTTGGCGCGTAGCTGGCGGTGTCGCCGATGAACATGCAAATGCAGATCAGGTAGTACGTGAGACCGGGTGGGTGTTCAATAACGAAACTGGCGCTCAATTAACACTTGAAGATTTTGTTATGAGCGGCAATAAAGAAGTCAATGCGTATCTTCGGGTCTTCGGCATGAACGAAATGGATCTTGAAAAACTCTCGGTTCTTGAAATTGGTTCTGGTATTGGGCGAATGACATCGCGACTCACTCATCGTTTTGGATCAGTGATTGCCGCCGATGTTGATGCAACATTCTTAGAGCGCTGCCGCGAGACGGTTGCAAAACACGGTGTTATTAACCGTTTGCGTACCGCTCACGTAACCGATGGGCATACGGTGCCACTGGCCGACAACTCTGTTGATGCTGTTTTTTCCTACATCACTCTGCAGCATTGCTCTAATGCCGATGCCCTGGCGTTAACAAAGGAATCGATACGCGTGACAAAACCCCATGGCGTCGTGATGCTGAACTACCGCACGTGGGTGCTTGCCGACATCTTTTTGCAGCCAACTGGTGCCATCGTGCGGGCACTGTGGAAAACAAAAGTATTTGGTCCGTGGCTTGCCAAACAGCGCGTCGCTACTCGCCTGGGGTGGCAGGCAAATCGGGTGTCAACGAACGACGTGCTCGATGTCATTCGGCATTCGGGTCGTCCGTGCAATGAAATTGTGCTCTTTCATCATCCGCACCGGCGCCGGTCGTTGTTGGCAGGTATTTCAGATCGCATTATTGGGGGCTCAGGCATTCAAGAACGCGTGTTGCCGCGGGCTAATAAGAGCCATTGGTGGTTAATTCTCAGGCTTGGCGAATGACTCTCAGATAGCCTGCATGTTTATGCGAGTAGGTCTAGTAGGTGCAACAGGTCAAGTAGGCGGAGTCATGCGGGCTCTTTTGGAAGAACGCAACTTCCCCGTCACAGAGATGCGCTATTTCGCATCGGCTCGTTCGGCTGGTTCCATATTGAAGTGGAAGGGTGCCGACATTGTTGTTGAAGACGCGGCTACTGCCGATGTGTCGGGTCTCGATATAGCTCTTTTCTCAGCTGGGGCAACCTCGTCGCGTGAACTTGCGCCACGTTTTGCTGCCGCGGGTGCAATGGTTATTGACAACTCTTCGGCATTTCGCATGGACTCTGAAGTGCCGCTCATTGTTGCAGAAGTAAACCCTGAAGAAATTCACAACGCTCGCAAGCGCATTATTGCGAACCCGAACTGCACCACAATGGCGGCCATGCCAGTGCTGAAACCATTGCACGATGCTGCGCAACTTGTGCGACTCATTGCAAGTACTTATCAGGCGGTCAGTGGTGGTGGGCTCGCTGGTGTTGACGAACTCGATAAACAAGCAAATGCTGTGGTGAAAAATTCGCGTGAACTTACTTACAGCGGTAACGCCATAACTTACCCAGCCCCTGAAAAGTTTGTGCGCCCTATTGCATTTAACGTTTTGCCATTTGCCGGATCTCTTGTTGACAACGGTGAATTTGAAACCGATGAGGAAATTAAATTGCGCAATGAGAGCCGCAAAATTCTTAACATTCCCGACCTTTTAGTGTCGGGAACTTGCGTGCGCGTTCCTGTTTACACAGGGCATTCGCTTTCTCTCAATCTTGAATTTGCTCGCGATATCACAGTTGCGCAAGCAACAGAGTTGCTCTCACAGGCACCTGGTGTAGAAGTTGTCGATATTCCTACACCGTTACAGGCTGCTGGCGCAGACCCGAGTTTTGTCGGGCGCATTCGTCAAGATCGTTCCGCTCCAGGCAACCGTGGACTCGCCTTGTTCATATCAAATGACAACTTGCGCAAAGGTGCAGCGCTGAACGCAATTCAAATTGCCGAACTATTTATTTAAATTGGCTTATTAAGCAGTTTCGAGTTCACCTGCAACAAGCGTCTGTGCGGTACGACGCAAAGTAAGTGCGTTAAGAGGCTTTACAAGCCACTCGTCGGCCCCACTGCGTTTCGCTAGTTGAGCATCGGCATCGCGGTCGAGCAACATGAGAACAGGAATGTGAGGCAAGCGGCCACCGGTTTCATCGAGACGCAGGTCCATAGTGACTGCGAACCCGCCCATGGAACCAATTTGACAGTCGAGGACCGCGAGGTCGGGAGTGCGCGCTGTAACGGCGGCAGTGACGTCGCGACCATTGGAGCAAACTGTGAATGAGGTTTCTGGCGAGCCAAGAGCTGCGACCACTTCGTTAAGAACCCACTGGGCATCGGTTGCTAAAAGAATGTGCACGTCAAAACTCTAGTCGGCACGAGCCATGAGTGCGCCTAATGAACACAGCGTCTCAAGGGTTTTTTCTGGATCGTCAAGAAGGGCTGCGGAAAAGGGAGCGCGCACGACGGGTATTTGGGTTTCGCTACCAATGAAAATTTGTGCTGCTTCATCTTGAGCGTCGGCTAACCGATGGAAATGGGCAAGATTCTCTTGAAGAAGTGCTAGGTCTTTAGCGGCAATGGATTGGGTATCGACCAATTCATTATTGGTAAACCTAGGTTGCACGCGATTAAGAACGAGGAGCGCCGGCTGAATGTTCTGCTTACGCAAGGTGTCTGCAAAAAACTGTGCTTCGCCGATGGCATCTGGTTGTGGAGTAGAAACAAGGACGTATTGGGTGAGTGTGTCGTGAAGAACCTTCTCAACAGCGGCAGCACGTTCGCCGAAGCCAGAGTCGAGGCCTTGAAACGCTTGAAAAAATTCAACCGTGTCTTCTAGTGCTTGGGCGCCGATGACTTTCGAAATGAGTCTGACGACGGGTTGCGTGAGGGTGCTAATCACTTTCATGCCAGCGTTAGCAGGTGCAATAAGAATGCGGTACAAAGGGTGTTCTATGAATCGCGTTAAGCGCGCAGGTGCACTTAAAAAATTGAGAGCCTGGCGCGTAGGTGGAGTATCAACAACTACCAGATCAAAACGTGAGTCGTTATAGAGGTCATACAACTTTTCCGCCGCCATGTATTCCTGAGTCCCCGAGAGCGCTCCAGAAATATTTTGATAAAAACGATTTGCAATAATGCGCGTTGCTTGTTCTGGTGTGGGGCTGTATCGGTGAATGAGTGCGTCAAAGGTTGTACGTGTGTCGAGCATTGTGGCCCACAGTTCGCCAGGAGCGGAAAGATCTATGCGCGATGGCTCATTAGAAAGAGTGCCTCCAACGCCGAGTGCATCGGCCAATCGCTTAGCAGGGTCAATAGTAATTACTACAACGCGTTTACCAAGTTGTGCACCGTGTGCAGCAAGTGCTGCAGCAGTTGTTGTTTTACCAACTCCACCGCTGCCCGCAAAAATAATGACACGGTTGTCTGTGAGTAATTGATTCACTTGAATACCGCTCATAGTTTCTCAATTGCTGCAAGGAGTTGGTCTGCAATGATTTCAATAGTGCATGATGCAAGATCGGAAACAATGAGTTGTGCA
>CAIOHI010000121.1 GCA_903858075.1 uncultured Actinomycetes bacterium | reverse complement strand
GCCTTTAATTCGATGACGTGAGCCAGATTGTGTTCCTGGTTTGAGTCGCAACTTGACGAGTGAGCCGTCAAGTGTTGGGACATCAATGTCGGCACCAAGTGCCGCTTCGGCGAAAGAGATCGGGAGGTGCAAGGTGAGATGCAGTGCATCCCGCCCAAACACTTGGTGCGGAGTCACTCGACACAACACAATCAAGTCGCCTGCAGGCCCACCATTACGCCCCGGCCCCCCTCGTCCTTTGAGGCGAATGCGTTGTGCGTCATCTACTCCGCCAGGAATGCGCACATTTACTTCGCGTGCGCGCATCTCAACTCCAGTGCCTCGACAGCCAATGCAGGGAGCTTCAATGACAACTGTTCGACCATTACATCTTGGGCATGGTGATGAAAACGCAAAAGGACCTTGATTGTCTTCAACCACTCCGCGACCGCGACACTGCGGGCACTGCTTAGGCGAAGTTCCTGCGCGTGCTCCGCTACCACTGCACGACGAACACTCGGCTTCAGAAGTGAGATGCAAGGTTGTAGTTAAACCGTGGGCAGCGTCAGTGAAGTCAAGTGTAAGTGCCGCTTCAATTTCTGCACCTCGTTGCGGACCAACACCACTGTTATTACGACGACGACCACCACCAAACATCTGGCCGAGCAAGTCACCCATCCCATCTGCACCCATGTTGCTACCGTCGAAACGGAACGAACCAGGAGAATGGCCACCATGGCCAAACGATGATGGACCCACACGACGAACTTCGTCGTATTCTTTGCGTGTTTCGTCGGTGCCAAGCACGTCGTAGGCCGCTGCTACTTCTTTAAACCGCTCCTCGGCTGACGCGTTATTAGGGTTTGCATCGGGGTGAAACTTGCGCGCAAGTTTGCGATATTCCTTCGTGATCTCTTTCGCTGTTGCGGTTTTAGATACGCCGAGCGTCGCGTAGTAGTCCTTTTCAAACCACTCGCGTTGCATGATTAACCCTTGACCTTGACCATTGCCGCCCTGAGCACGCGACCTTTCCATCGATAACCAGTGCGCAATACTTCAATAACCATCGGTTCGGTGGTGGGCTCTGCTGGGTCGCCTTCCTCGTGCATCACTGCCTCTGCAAGTGATGGATCGAATGGTTTGCCTGCCAAGTCGAGTGCCTCCAGACCCTGCTTTTGCACAGCGCCGAATAGCGAACTCCACACTTGCTCAATACCCACAACACCGTGGCTGACTGCGGCTTCGCACGCGTCAAGCACGGGCAACAATGACTCGACGATGCGACCAGTTGAACGATCTACTTCATCGGCGAGTTGTGTAGCAGCACGCTTACGATAATTTTCGAAGTCTGCCTGAACGCGCAGCGCAATATCTTTGAACTCGTCGCGCTCTTTTACAACTTCAATGATGTTGAGTTCGGCAAAAGCCGACTCGAGATCTTGCACCATCTCGTTGTCGGCAGATGCCGAGTTGCTCGGATCGCTGCCGTCTCCTGGGCCGTTTTCTGGATTGTCAGTCATGACAAATTGTCGATTCCGAATTACTTCTCGTCGACAATTTCGGCATCAACGATGTCGTCATCGTTTCCGCCAGGTGCACTCTGGCCGCTTGCCGATGTGCCTGCAGCGTCAGTATCGCGTGCTGCCGACTCATACAGTTTTTGGCTAAATGCCTGGCTTGCAGTCATCAACTTTTCGGTTGCTGCCTTAATCGCCGCATTGTCGGAACCTTGCAACAATGTTTTGAGCTCTGCCATTGGGCCTTCAACTGCTGTGCGCTCTTCTTCGGTCACCTTTTCGCCTTGCTCGCGCAAAACTTTTTCGGTTTGGTAGACGAGTGAGTCAGCGTTGTTGCGAATTTCTGCTTCCTCGCGACGAGCCTTGTCTTCTTCGGCATGCTCTTCGGCATCTTTCACCATCTTGGCGATGTCGTCTTTAGCCAACGAAGACTGACCGGTGATGGTCATTGACTGCTCTTTGCTTGTCG
>CAIOHI010000120.1 GCA_903858075.1 uncultured Actinomycetes bacterium | reverse complement strand
CAGAAAGTAGACAACATGCTTGCCATCAACACCCTTGACATCAACATCGATACCCCGATGATTCTGTCTGCAAAACGATGCGCCGATGGAAATGGGACCCTGACCTATCTCTTCTTCTCCGAGGAGCATGTTGATATTGCGCGCGCCAAAGCCATCTGTTCCAAGTGTTCAAGTCAGGCGAGCTGTCTCGCCCAAGCAATCGAGCAAAACGAGCCCTGGGGAGTCTGGGGCGGCGAGCTCATCGAGAACGGCCGCGTGGTTGCTGTGAAGCGACCACGCGGACGGCCACCCGTCCACATTCGTCACATGCGCCCCATTGACGAAGTGCCAATTCCTCGGCACTTAGTGGCATCGGTAGCCTGATGAGGTGACCTTCCCCCGCCAACGCATTCTGCGCACGCTGCTGACCATCTCGGCAGTAGCTGTAGTGAGCGTTGGTGGAGGGTGGCTCCTCAGCGACCGCACCGACAATTCTTCCTCAGACGAAGGAACCGTGAGCCTCAGTCCTTCGCTCACCATTGCCGACCCCACTATTGGAACCAATGTTCCAGTCGCGGGAAAACTCTTTCCAGCGATTTCGTTAGAAGATCTCTCAGGTAAAGCTCTTGATTTTTCTACCCTCCGTGGCAAGCCCATGGTGGTGAACTTCTGGTTTTCAACCTGCGAGCCCTGCAAGCGTGAATTCCCTGCCTTGCTCGATGCGGCTGCGAAAACACAAGGCGACATCGCTTTTGTTGGTGTGAACCCACAAGACACAGCCGTTGCTGCGCAAGATTTTGTGAACGAATACGCCAATGAGTCAGACGATTTCATTTATGTACGCGACCCCAATGGCGAGCTACTCACAAAGTTAGGCGTCGGCACTTTTCCCATGACACTCTTTGTTGATGCAGGTGGTGTCATCGTTTCTCAACACGCAGGCGAAATCACTTCCAAAGAACTTGCTACAACCATGCAGAAATACTTTGGTGTGTCGTGATTGCCCTTGAAGGCCGGTTTGCCTACAGCTTCATTCTTGGTGTTCTTGCTGCAGTAAACCCATGTGGCTTTGTATTGCTTCCTACATACCTCATGTATTTTCTCGGGCTCGAAGGTTCGCGCCCAAAAAGTTCACAGCGTGCAACATTGCGCAGAGCGCTTCTTGTTGGTGCAGCTACATCGAGCGGATTCATTGCAGTATTTCTTCTTGTGGGAAGCATTTCGCGTCTCTTCACCAATTGGATTGAACAAAATGCAAAATATGCATCACTTGTCATTGGTATCGCACTGGTAGCGATGGGGCTTGCAATGTTGCGTGGTTGGAAACCCAAAATTACTACGCCGGCGTTGTCGGGCGGTAAAGATCGCACGGTATTTTCAATGTTTTTGTTTGGAATTGCATACGCAGTTGCGTCAATTGGTTGCACCATTGGCTTTTTAACAACAGTTATTTTTGGCTCTATTTCCACGAATGGTTTTGTTTCAGGAATGATGAGCGTTGTTCTCTACGGTCTCGGAATGGCAATGCTCGTTACAGCGCTCACAGTGACTTTGGCATTTGCTCAAGGTGGGCTGCTCCAGGTTTTGCGTAACGGGCTTCAATACGTCGATCGCGTTGCAGCAGTTTTTGTGGTCCTCACCGGCTTATACCTGTCGTGGTATTGGTACGCAGCAATTGCTGAAAAGAAGACAGGGTCTGTAGTTGGCAACGTAGAAAATTGGCAAGGAGACATTGCAACGTTTCTACAGCGTCAAGGTGCTTGGAAGTTAGGCATTATTTTTGCTGTTGTCATTTCCTTGGCATTTGTGTTCATGAGGTTTCGCACAGAAGATCGCAATAACACTCATGTTTGATGAGTTGCTTGCCCAAGAAGGCGTTGAAGAAGTTCTTACCTTGCGCAGCACTTTTGGTTTTATGGCGTACCACGGTGGTGGCCTCGAAGAAATGACTGAAGTGATTGCGCAAGCTGCTGCTGAAAAAAGTGGTGCTTCGTATTACGGTGTGCACCAACCAGCAGGCATGGAATGGCACATTCCCTCGCACAAAGTGGTTCGTGAACATTCCGATGCGTTGGGTGCTTTCCTTGACCATGTAGACATTGTGATCACTGTCCATGGTTACGGCCGCATGGGCTTGTGGGCAACACTGTTACTGGGTGGCACGAATAGAGAACTTGCCGCACATGTTGGCGGGCATCTGCGTAGCCACCTTCCGGCGTACGAGATTCGCACCGAGCTCGAAGAGATTCCGAAAGAACTCCGCGGGCAACACCCCTTGAACCCCGTGAATCTTCCCCCGCGAAGAGGCGTTCAACT
>CAIOHI010000119.1 GCA_903858075.1 uncultured Actinomycetes bacterium | reverse complement strand
ACTTCTTGCTGGAACCACGCCAAAAAAGGAAATTATCGTTCCTGGGCGCCTCGTCAACTTCGTTTTGTAGCTCGTCGAACCACCTTTTCGGCACCCCTGAGACCTACTTGAAATGTTTTCATTGAAATATTCTCAAAGTTAGATAATCTCGGATTCCGTGAAGCGTCACGGGCTACTCAAGCAGGCAATAGTTGCCCCCATCGCCATTAGCCTTGCCGCCATTGTGGCCGTCGCCGACCGCCCCGATATGGCACGAGCAACTGCCAGCACGTACCAGCAGCCATTCGCCTGGGGCTCAGTACAAACGGGAAAAACTGCATACGCAGCCTTCGGGTCACCAGTCACTGGCACCACTGCACTTTCTGACACTGCACCCAGTGGAGCTGGCTCTTTAGCAACCAGAGTGACAGCCTCGGGGCCAACAAGCAAGATGTCGTACCTGCGCGCCTTTGGTGGCGCAACACCTCTTTTCTTTAGTCGTAGTGGCAGCACTTCGCACATTTTGGCTGCAGTTTCTACGTCGAATGGAAGTCATGAACTGTGGGCTTGGGGAACCAACACCTATGGTCAACTCGGTAACGGTTCGGTCACCGCCACGCCTCTGCCGAAGAAAGCAACATGGACTCCTCTCGCTGGTGAAGAAATTATTGCACTCACTGCCGGCGAGCGACACAGCATGATGCTCACTCTTCAGGGGGCAACACGCCGTGTTTACACATGGGGCTATAACTCGTACGGACAACTAGGCACTACAGCGGTTGCAAGTACAGCGAGCCAGTTAACTCCACTCCTGTTGTCGTCGTTGACGAGCGCCAACATACTTTCTATCGCAGCAGGGCAATATCACAACGTTGCCGCAGACTCAACCGGAGCAATTTGGACATGGGGTTACGATACCGATGCGTATGGCGACATCGGCCTTGCCGGTTCAAGTGCGCGCTTCACACCAACAAAAATCACAGACGATTCTCTCAACGTGCGTCGTGCCGTACCCACGACGCAATCCATCACTTCAAACATCGCAACCATCAGCACAAATGGATACCACTACTTTGCCATTGGCGATTCCGTGGTAGTCAATATTGGCGACGACCTACTCGATGGAACCAAAACCATTACAAAGGTAACCAACACATCATTTAGTTACGTTGCACAACCTGCAGTCACCTCTACACCAATTTCTCCGACGGGCCTCGCAACGTTGGCTGGCGTACAAGTTGCCGTGACCAACAAATCATTAGCAAGCAACGTCGCCATCCTCACTGTTCCCACTGGGCACGGCCTTGCCGTGGGAAACATCATCACTATCGACGGTGTAGGTGCCCCATTTGACGGGGTGAGCACCATCACTGTGTCGAGTTCAACCTCAATCAGATTTGCCAAAACATATGCGGGAACAATTACCTCAACTGCAGTGTCACCTGCGGGTTCGGCAACTCGCGCCGACGTCAGTGTTGCACTATCAAATAAATTGGTCTCACTGGCATCGAACGTTGCAACTGCTCGGCTCACGAGCAGCACGACCCACGGCTTCGGAGTTGGCAATATCGTGACTGTCACCGGGGCAGGCGGAGTTCTCGATGGGCAAAAAACTATTACTGCTGTCTCCACAACAAGCACTTTCGATTTCATACCGCAAACCAACTACACCGCGCGTGCTGCAACAAGTTCTTCGCCCACTGCATCGGTCACCACCTGTTCAACAGCATGCCCAAGTGCACCTACAGGTGTACTGAGTGTTGCTGCGGGAATTGGCTACTCCGTGGCACGAACAGCCGACAGCGTGTACACCTGGGGAAATACCACCGCTACTACTTACAACCGTTTGGGCCGAGCAATTTCTGGCACCTATATTTCGTCACCAAAAGTAGTTGCACTTGGCGCAGGTTGCGTTCCTTCCTCCATTACTGCGGGCAGGTACACCGCTGCAGTGGTGTGCGTAAATAACACCATCCGCACTTGGGGAGACAACACATATGGCCAACGTGGATCGGGAACTGCAGCAGGTACGCATACCACTCTCCTTGAATCGGTCAGTGGCATTTCATT
>CAIOHI010000118.1 GCA_903858075.1 uncultured Actinomycetes bacterium | reverse complement strand
TGCGTAAATTTACTAGCAAAAGCGATTGACAAAACTCCTGCCACCTGCAAGGCAAGTTCACCCGAGGGCGCACCACGAACAATTGCAATACGGGCTTGATACTTTTTCCCATCATTGGCAATTGCTCGTACCGCAACGGTTTCTTCAAGCCACTTATTGATGTTGGGAAGCACACAAACATCTACATTTACTGCGCGTAACGCCTGCGCAAATTCTTCAGCATTTGGGTCGTTTGCCGACAGCAGAATTTCATGCGTTTCATGGCCTGGTTTACGCCATTCACGATTCCGTGATTTACGAAATAAGCCAATTAATGACACAGTGAACCCTTTCAGAATTTACGCAAGTTGTTGGGCAATGCCGCGTGCGATGCGACTTGCCACCATCATGGTAGGCAATTGCGTTGCTGCGCGAGGAATATCGGGGAAAACAGAAGCATCGGCTACCCATAGTTGACGTACGTTAAAGACCGCCCCGGCGGCATTCACTGCGGCACGATCACTTTCCGTATCGCCCATAGCGCAGGTTCCCGAGGCGTGAGAGTAAGCACCCAATTGCCTTTGCACAAATTTCATCATGCTGGCCTCATCGTGGGCGATGAGTTCATGCAGGCGCGTTCCTTCATTGTCTACATAACATTCCAGTACTGAGCCATTTTCTTTCACAGAAGCCAAAACATCTGAGGCCAAAATGAGAGCTGCCCGCATTGCTTCGGCGTCGTCATTTGTGGAAAGAGAGCACAGCGAGATTTCTGCTTTCTGATTCACTTCTTTCACTAAGCCTCGAGAAGATACTTTTGTTACTGCAGCTGCAAGTTGAGCAAATTGCATTCCGCTGCCATTGCTTACTGCGTTCACCGGCAATAGATGAATATTGCTCTCGCCCATTGCGGACGAAGCGATAACTAGCGAAGTAACTTCCGGAACAACCTCTTCTACATTTTGCGCCATCTGCACAATGATTGACACAGACGGATGGTCTTGCAGGTTGCGGCCAATCGCAGGGCCAAACAAGCCACTACGTAGCAAAAGAAGCGGGGTCCAAATTGCTCCTGCGCACATGACGACAGCGTCGAAGTGCTCTTCAGTACCGTCTGCCAAGGAAACGCCCTGAGCGACAGCGCCTTCCATTAAAACCGCTTCCACTTTGCTCTGAGTACGCACTTCAAGAAGCTCAGCAGTATTCGCATTTCGCATCAGCGGAAGCACAAATGCAGAAAATGCATCGAGTCGCTTGCCATCTACCTGTGAAAGCGCCACCGACCCTGCCCCATCGGCACATGCAGCGCCGTGCTGCACTTCCCCTGCACCCATGCGCTGCGCAGCATTGACCACATCGTGAGAGAAACCCCCAAGATGCGGTACCCGCGACGAGCCCATATGCAGATTCTGAAACTCTTGACGAACTGCACTCCAACCCCAACCCGTGCAGCCGTAGATGCGCTCCCACTGGTTGTAGTCATCTGGACATCCCCAGGTTTGAACCATCGCGTTAATGGCTGAGGTGCCGCCAACGCCTTGACCACGTAGGTAGGGCAATGCATTCTCACCAGCGTCGACCACATAACTCGAACTATCGAGTAGTTCATTTACTTTCAGTGCATCTGAAAAATGCATAGAGCTGCGAGCAGAGTGCGCACTATCAAGCCCTACACCCTGCTCGAACAGAACTACCGTGCAGCCGGCGTTCACCAAGCGGTGTGTAACAACACAGCCTGCTGGGCCAGCACCCACAACAGCAATTCGTGACATGACGCTTATTTGCTGTCGGAAGGTTTCTCGGCCATGCGCCGCGCCGCATCGGCATAATGAAGAGCCGTGGGAAGCCCGTGTAGTGAGGCTCCACCATCGACACACAATGTTTGGCCAGTAATGAAACGGGCCTCATCGCTACAAAAGAAGTATGCAGCCTTAGCAATATCTTCACTTGCCCCCATGTGCCGCACTGGCGTGAGTTCGGTGAGAGCTTGAACAACATAGTCAACTTTAAATACGCGGGAAGTCATTGGTGTTTCAATGAGCCCAGCTGCCACGCAATTGAACCTCACGCCCTTTGGGCCATACTCCACCGCTGCAATTTTGGTTGCATATTCAACACCGGCTTTTGAACTTCCATACGCCGCCAACCCAACGGCTGGACTATGAGCAGTTTGAGACGAGATTGACAAAAATGCGCCACCACCCGATGCAGCCATTGAGTTTCCAAAATGTTGCATGCAATAAATGGCACCCGTGAATTGAACCGCCTGCATTGCAACAAGTTTCTCGGGAGTGAGTTCAGCTATTGGAGTGCTTTGCTCGTAGCCCGCACAGTTCACCGCAATATCAATTTTGCCGAAATCTTTTTCCACACTCTGAATTAACGCTGCAATATCGTCGTTGTTCGTAATATCGCACTGGTAGCCCTTGCCGCCTACTGCACTTGCAGCAGCATTAACAACGTCTATACGTCGCGCTGCGATGGCAATTTGCGCTCCTTCGCGATGAAGGCGCTGAACAATTGCCTCACCGAATCCTGAATGTCCACCAATGACAACTGCAACTTTTCCAGACAATGTACCCATAGCGCTCCCTTACGTTTTCGCATGCCGCGATAGGGATCATCTTAAACCAATAAGACAGATTGCTATTGAATACCCAGCAGATGACCTGTGTCGTTGTACCGCACAAGTTTCCAACGACCTGGGCGCACGTGCACAATTTCCGTTACAGAAGTATTCACGGTGTGCACTTCGAACTCTCCTGTTGGGGCGGCGCGCAATGCGTAGCGCAAACAGGTATCGATAACGCCTGCATGACAGGAAATGACAATGGTTTCACCCGGATGCGCATCAACAACACGCCGCAATGCAGACCCAACACGCAGTTGAAACGCTGCGACTGTTTCCCCACCTGGGTACGTTTCGTCGTACGGGTCGGTTTCCCAGTTGCGATGCCCAAACTTTTCCAAGAAATCGCTGTAGGGCATGCCGTCACATAACGGGCCTGGGTCATGCTCGCCAAACTCGGGGTCTGTTCTGAGGGCAGGGTTACCTATGCCGTGTGCAATGAGTTGTGCAGTTTCTTGGGCACGAGCGAAATGGCTCGCAATGAACACCGTAGGAGAAACAGTTCCGGGCACTTGTTCATTTTCGTAGGCAAATCGTTTACCCAGTGCAGTGGCCTGACGACGGCCTAGATCCGACAATCCATTACAGGTTCGGAATCCGCCGATGATTTTGTCGACAGCTACTTGTGACTCTCCGTGTCGAATGAGAATGACACGCGTTGAACTCATACCAACTTCTCGACAAAGGCTTCAAGCTGACGCAAGTTGCGACATTCATATACGCCGTCGGTGTGGTTTCCGTACTCACCAACAATGGAGTCGCCCGTGTTCCAATATGAACGTGGTTCAGGGTTGAGCCAGTACACATTTTTGGCGCTCTTTTTAATTTCTTTGACGACCCAACTTTGTGCTGCGTGATAGTTGTTGCGCGCATCGCCGAGCAATAGCACTGTGGTTTTGGCATTCACATCGCGGCCATACTTTTCCCAGAACACTTCAAAGGCATGGCCGTAGTCGCTGTGCCCATCGACCCACACCACATCGGCTTCAGTGTTTACCCGCTGAATTGCTTCAGCAATATCTTCGGTTGACTTGAAGTATTCCGTTACCTCGTCGAGCCCGTCGATAAATACAAACGACCGCACTTTAGAGAACTGGCCCTGCAGGGCGTAAACCAACATCAAAGTGAAACGGGCAAAGGCAGCCACACTGCCCGATATATCGGCAACCACCATCAACTCTGGCTTCGATGGCCGAGGGGAACGGAACTTTGGCTCGGCAGGCACGCCGCCGTATGCCAATGAGTGGCGTACCGTGCTGCGGAAATCGAGTGGGCCCTTGCGACCCTTGCGACGTTTACGCGTGAGACGCGCTGCAATTTTACGCGTTAACGGATACAACGCTTTTTTTAGGTTGGCCATCTCATCGCGGCTGGCATGCATGAATTCAACATCTTCAGGAAGCGGCTTACGGAGCGTTTTTGCCATTGCCTCGGCACCACGGTCGGCCACAAGTTTGCGCCGAATTTCCGCTTCAATTTCTTGCTTAAATTTCTCGATGCGACTTTCGATCTCATCTTTATTGAGGCGCTCTTCAAGATCGGTTAACGGTTCAGAAGCAGCTTCACGCTGAGCATCTTGCAGTTTGTCGAGCATGTTTTCAAGGTCGAGGTTACGCAGTGTGCGATAGAGGTAATAGGTTCCGCCAACGGGCCGACCCGGCTCCATGCCAGCAAAGCGTTGAACTGCTTGGCGAGCCATTGCACGCATCATGGCTTGGTCGCCATTCATGAGCGCACGCATGAGGAGATTCATCATCTCTTCTTGCGTTAATGAATCCATGGCGCCACCGCCACCCTTGCCTTCACCCTGACGCATTTGGTCTTGCATCTCACGCCAAAACTCATCGGGCGAGTCTTCATCTTTGATGGAATATTCAGGACCACGCAGAGAAAAATAGACCTCGAAAACTGTTTCGAATGCTTTCCAGTGAGCAGAGTTCTTCACCAAAGTTGCACCAAGTGCATATTTGAATGCATCACGGTCTTCAATAGGAATTTGGCGAATTGCCTCCATCGCATCGAGGTTTTCGGTCAGGCTGACGGGCAGACCTGCACTACGCAACTCCGCGACGAAACCTGCCATCAAATCGAGCATGTGTTGTAGTTCCTATTTGTCTGAAGACAGTTCCTTCACCGCTTTGGCGATGTCGGTCTGGTATTTGAGCAAAATATGCAACGTCTCTTTTGCTTGTTCAGCATCGATGTGCTCAATGCCCAAGAGCATCAATGTGCGAGCCCAGTCGAGGGTTTCACTCACTGATGGTGACTTCTTCAGATCGAGCTGACGAATATTACGAACAATGCGCGCAATTTGATCGGCGAGATGCTCTGTAATTCCTTCTACCTTGGTGAGGACAATGAGTTTTTCACGCTCAAGGTCTGGGTAGTCAACGTGTAGGTACAGGCAACGACGCTTTAAGGCTTCTGACAGCTCACGCGTATTGTTGGATGTAAGAAATACCAGCGGAATTTGCTTTGCAGTGATGGTGCCAAGTTCCGGAATAGACACTTGGTACTCGCTCAAAATTTCAAGCAGCAATGCTTCCGTTTCCATTTCAACACGGTCAACTTCGTCGATGAGCAGAACAACTGGGTCTTCTGACCGAATTGCTTCCAAAAGCGGGCGCGTGAGCAGGAATTCCTCACTGAAGATGTCGTCGTGGACATCGTTCCATGAATCGGAGTTCTTGTCGGCCTGAATGCGCAACAACTGCTTCTTATAGTT
>CAIOHI010000117.1 GCA_903858075.1 uncultured Actinomycetes bacterium | reverse complement strand
GGCTGCTACTCCACTCATTTCTGTTGCCAAGCGCTTACTCGCCAACGTCGATGCCGACCATGCTGACTATTCAGAAACCATCGTCAATGTGGCCGTGCGCAATTACCGCGACACCGACCGCTTCGAACGCGAAGTGGAAAACATCTTTCACCGCAGCCCCCTCCTCGTGGCTCTTTCATGCGACCTACGCGAGCACGGTGACTTTGCTTCACTTGTCATTGCTGGTCGCCCCATTTTGGTGGTGCGTGGCAAAGACGGAGTTGCGCGAGCCTTTCTCAATATTTGTCGCCACCGTGGCGCCCCTGTCACCGAAGAATGCTTTGGTCATTCGCGCCGCTTCACCTGCCCGTATCACTCATGGGTCTACGACACCGAAGGTGCACTTGTTGGCAACACCGATCGCGCGGCATTTGAAGGAATCGATGTTGACTCACTTGTTGAACTGCCTACCGCTGAAAAGTCGGGAGCCGTTTTTGCAATTCTCACTCCGGGTCTTGCGCTCGACATTGATGCATGGCTCGGTGACATGGCATCGGCACTCGATATTTTGAACCTCAACAACCTGTACCGCCATCGTGATGGCTTGCTCGCTGAAAGTGGCAACTGGAAAGCAACTGCCGATGGCTATGTTGACGGCTACCACCTTGGTTACTTACACGGCAAGAGCATCGGTACGAAGTCAATTACCAACCGCAACACGTACGACCTTTATGGGCCACATGTTCGTCTTGGCTTTGCCAACAAGCCATTGCCTGCAATGCGTGACCTTCCCGACGAAGAATGGGAACTGCCCAACGCCATGAGCTTGGTGCATTACATCTTCCCGAATATTTCTATTTCGGGTCAGCCAAATGGTGGCCTCATGATGAGTCGCATTTTGCCAGGCTCCACGCCCGACCGCTGCCAGGTTGAACAGTTTCAATATTTCCGTGAACCCATGGCCACACCAGAACAAATTGCCGATGCCGACTACAAACGCGATCTGTATCTAGCCGTTACCCGCGATGAAGACTTTGCCACGGTCATCAAAATCACCGATGCAATGGCAGCTATTCCTGAAGATGTCATGCGCTATGGCCGTAACGAAAGCGGCAACCAAAACTTGCATCGCTGGGCTACGGCACTTGCCGACGGCACCCAGGTGTAGGAACTGCCGTTAAAAAATTCTCAAGGAACGATGTAAATAACTGCTCGTCGATTGCGGTTTTGTTCAGCGTTGCTCTTTCCTTTTGTCACTGCACCTGAACTACCAAATGACATGACGGCAATTGTTGCAGTGACACCGGCTTCGCGCAATGCACTGCGGGTCTTCGATGCTCGCACCTCGGCAAGTTTTTCGTTCACTGCATCGGTTGTCACGTTGCCGGTATAACCGCCAACAAAAACTGCACTGGCATTTTTGGCCGCAACTGCTGCAGTTTTAAGTGTCTTTCCGGCAGATGCCTGAAAGTTTGACGTACCACCAGCGAAATAGACAGTAACTGGTTCATTCACCGCAACAATGTCAGCTCCTGTTACGCCAGTCTTTGCCACCTTGAGCGAAATTGTTTGTAGAACAAAGCCATTTGAACGCTTTGACACATTGATACGGCAAGTGCCGGCCTTTGTAGCAATGACGAATCGCAGTGCCGCAACACAGTTCAAGGGAGTGGTTGATTTCAACATGAACCGCGCCTCATCTACTTTCAACATTGTGCG
>CAIOHI010000116.1 GCA_903858075.1 uncultured Actinomycetes bacterium | reverse complement strand
TCGGCCCAAATATGTTTGCCAAGTTCGCGAGCCGCTTGCGCACATTCTAAAACAGCGCTGAACTGAGGGCGGCCGACACCTGTCATCATGCGCGTGGTGCACATAGCACCAGGACCAACACCAACCTTCACAATATCTACGCCGGCAGAGATGAGATCACGCGTAGCTTGTGGCGTCACAACGTTGCCTGCCACAAGAGTTGCCCCTGGTACAGCCTTGCGCACCGCTTCGATGGTCGAAATCATTCTCGATTGGTGTCCGTGTGCGGTGTCTATAACAAGCACGTCTACGCCCATGGCGTGCAGACTCTTCGCACGCGAAGCAACATCGCCGTTAATTCCTACAGCTACCGAAACGATGAACTTGCCCTCGGCATTCAATGCGGGCTTGTAAATAGTGCTGCGTAGAGCGCCCTTACGTGTCATGCAGCCTTTTAACGCGCCGCTGCTATCTACTACAGGCGCAAAAGTGAGACGAGAATCTGTGAGGAAGTTAAATGCTTCTTCAGGAGACATCTGATCGTCAAGCGAAATGATGTCTCTATTCATTACGTGTTGGACTTGTGTGAAACGATCAAAACCAGATGCATCGTGCTCAGTAAAAATACCGATGGGCCTGTTTGATTCATCAACAATAATAATTGCGCCATGCGCACGCTTATGGATGAGGCTTAGTGCATTACCGACAGTGTCTGTTGGCGCAAGAGTGATTGGCGTTTCGAAGACAGCGTGACAGCTCTTCACAAAATGAGTTACAGATTCAATGATGTCGAGCGGAATGTCTTGCGGCATTACCGCTAGCCCACCCCGACGCGCAATGGTTTCAGCCATTCGTCTGCCAGCAACAGCCGTCATATTGGCTACGACAACTGGAATTGTGGTGCCTATGAGATCTGGTGTCGTGAGATCTACGTTGAATCGGCTGGGGACATCTGACCGACTTGGGACCATAAACACATCGTTATAGGTCAGGTCATGGGCGGGAAGCTCGCTTAAAAAACGCACTTGTCTTAGGATATGCCTCTATGAGTCAGAAAACAGTGGTTCTCGTGCATGGTTGGGGTGGTTCTTTTGCAAGTACCTGGCAGGAGCCGGGCGTCACCGACATCGTGTCCGAATCGGGTTTCCATGTAACAGGCATCGACCTTCTTGGCCATGGCACCGCCGATAAACCTCATGAGCCTGCTGCGTATGCAGATCTAGCGGGTTACCTCTTGTCGCACCTCCCCGAAGAGCCGGTCATTGCAGTTGGCTTTTCCCTGGGCGCACTCACTTTGGCGAGAGCTGCCATTCGCTCCCCAGAACGCTTCATTGGATTGTGCTTCGCTGGAATAGGCGATGGGGTCTTCGAGCCTCACAAGCCTGAAGAGACCGAAAGAATCCTCGCGGGTTTAGAGGGTCGTGCCGATCCGAGCGACAACGTTGCCCGACTATTCGGTCAATACGGGAATCGAGAAGGAAATGACCCGGCTGCTCTCGCTGCAATTTTGAGACGCGCCCCGTCAGAAGAAATCACATCTGTTGGATTATCCACTTTGACACAACCTTCTCTCGTCGCCATTGGCGATAAAGACTTCGCTTTTCCTTCAGAGAAATTTAGTTCTTCAATGCCCTCGTCAACTCTCAAAATTCTTCCACGTACAGATCATTTCGCTACGCCGAACTCTTTTAGTTTCATAGATGCCTTGGTTCAATGGCTCGAAGAGAACTTTTCGTGAGTGGCACTCCACGCCGTTGTCTGGAGTTGCAGAACAGTTCTACCCATATTGCCAAAGCCGTAGAAATTCTTTGCGAGGGCGGGTTGGTAGCGCTCCCCTCGGAAACGGTTTACGGTCTCGGGGCAGACGCAACTAGTGAAGTTGCCGTCAGGAAAATTTTTGCTGCTAAACAGCGGCCTGCAGGTCACCCACTCATCATCCACGTAGCAGACATAGAAACTGCGCGAACTTTCTCAAATGATTTTAATGAAGTGGCAGAAACACTTGGGTCGACGTTTTGGCCAGGGCCTCTCACGCTTCTCGTCAAACGGTCAACCAAAGTAATAGATGAAATTACAGGGGGTCGGGAGACAGTTGCGCTGCGTGTGCCAGCGCATAAGACATTCCGAACAGTGCTCACCGCTTTCTCGCAAAACGGGTCTGGAGCAATTGCTGCACCTTCAGCAAATTTATACGGCTCCGTTAGCCCCACAACTGCTCAACACGTGTTGAGCGACATGGGCAACCTCATTGACGCCGTTCTTGATGGAGGCCATTGCGTAGTTGGCATTGAATCAACGATTGTTGATTGCACAGTGGACCCTCCCGTCATTCTGAGGCAAGGCGCCGTTACTTTAGAACTCATCAATGCGGCGTTGAAGCCAATTGGAGTTGCAGCTGCAGAAGAATTTAATGGTGATTCTCGTGCTCCAGGTATGAAGATCTCTCATTACGCCCCGCGTGCAGTAGTGAAATTATTTGAGAATATGGAATCTCTCTCGACCTACGCGAAGCAATGTGATGTGAGCGCAATTCCGTACGTTTCCATTACCGGAAACGCGGACCGAGATCTTTATGCTCGCGAACTGTATTCGTTAATACGCGATGCAGACGGTCTTCATCCTCAAGAGATACTGGTGTTGCTACCTGAATCAATTGATATCGGAGTGGCCATTCGCGATCGCCTATTTAAGGCAGCTGCACCTCATTAATAGTGCTCACCCATGTGTCACGTATTTCCTCTAAGTTGAAAATCCGGTTTCGACTGTCGTCGGCATTATGAACAGAGATGCTGACTATGGAACCGCCAGCCTCGGGAACTACAGAAATGAAACACCAGCAATGCTGGGGTTCATTGAGGAGGACTTGCAATGAATATGGCGGTTCTTCATCTGCCACTTGACCTAATACATTCGCCGCAACATATATGTATTCGTATGCCTCCGCCGGCAAAACGTCAATGGTGAACGATGGGTGATCACTTTTTGAGCCATCAAAAGAAGGATCTGAAGCTGGCTTGTGGATTGGTTCCTTGCTCAGCAAAATTTGCGTAGCCCGAGTCACATCTATGAAGGCGGTGTGGGAGCCACCAGCATCGGGATGTGCTGTTTTCATCAGCGCACGTTGCCCGGCTTCAATATCGAGGCGCGAGTATGGCTGACGTAATTGGAGCAGTTTCTCTGCCCATTCCACTTCATCGTCCAATGAAATGTGGGTCTCTCTTTTCCATAAACGCAGCTACGCCCTCTTGGAAATCTTTAGTCTTGAACAATGGCAAAAGCTGGAGAAACACGTGATGAATGTTTTGCTCAAATGTTTCAGTTTCGGCTGCTCTCATCATGCGTTTGATGGCCCTCACGGCGAGCGGCGCATTGCTTGCGATGTCTGTTGCCATTGCACGAGCAAAGGAGGACAACTGTTCGGGAGCAACGACATGATTCACAATTCCCAAAGATAAAGCCTCATCTGCTGTGAGGGTCTTGCCGGTGAAAGAAATTTCAGCAGCCTTCGCATAGCCGATCATCCTGGGGAGCAGCCATGTGCCTCCACTTTCCGGAACGATGCCGCGCTTTGCGAAACCAGGATTCAGTTTTGCAGTTGCGCTTGCAATACGAATATCGCAACCAAAGGCCATATCGAGCCCGTAGCCGGCGGCCCCACCGTTCAGAGCACAAATAGTGGGAGTATCCATATAGTGCAACACCACTGGCGGCGCATTACGTATGTCGAACTCGCCTGCCCCGGCGCCGATGTTGCCTAGACCACAAAGAGCGTCTTTTGGACCAGACATTTGCGAGGCAAGATCGAGTCCTGCGCAGAAAGCTCTGCCTGAACCAGTGAGAATGACGCAGCGCACGTCGCTATCTTTCTCGGCGCGCAAAAATGCTTCAGACATCTGATCGAGCATCGCGCTGGAGATTGTGTTCATTCTCTCCGGAGCATTGAGCGTGATTGTTGCAATATGGTCTGCAACTTCATAGAGAACTTCTTGAGGTGAATCGCTTTGGGCCATTCACATAAGTTAGCCGAAGCAAAATGTGTAAATATATTCAGATGGATCAAACTCAGCCGTCGCCAATCCGTAACCGAATAACGGATCTGCTCAACATCCCCTACCCCATTGTTCAAGCCCCTATGGGCTATATCGCGCGATCAGCACTTGCTTCGGCTGTGTCCAATGCAGGAGCTCTTGGAATCATCGAAACCTCCTCGGGTGATCTCGTTGCCGTTCGCAGAGAAATATTGTTGATGAAGGAACTCACGCCTCATCCTTTTGGTGTCAACATTGCTCAACTTTTCGTGCGCGATGAATCAATTGCCGATTTCGTGGTAGAGCAAGGCGTACGTGTGGTGACCACATCGGCTGGTGACCCCACCAAGTACACCAAACAATTGAAGGCGGCCGGACTCAAGGTCTTCCACGTTGTGCCCAC
>CAIOHI010000115.1 GCA_903858075.1 uncultured Actinomycetes bacterium | reverse complement strand
TGAGGTCGCCATCGGGTCGGTCGGTGTGCACGCCAATGACCTCTCCATTGGCGCCAGTAATGAGCCCAGTCACGGTGGTGCTGCACACCAACGTTGCGCCGGCTTCCACTGCCTTATTTGCTAGCCAATTGTCGAAGTCGGGGCGAAATGCAGTTGCTCCGTTATACGGGGCGTCTCCCCATGCATCAGATCTGAAATCGATACTCAATGACTGAGTGTCGGTGAGCAACATGGTGCTGCGCCTTGTGACCCAACGTTGTACCGGCATTTCATTCCACCACTCTGGAATGAGCGCATCGAGAATGCGCGGGTACACCACACCGCCGTACATATTTTTTGATCCGGGGAATGGCCCGCGCTCAATAAGTACAACGCTTTTTCCTGTGCGCGCAATAGTGAGAGCAGCACACGATCCTGCAGGCCCAGCACCCACCACAATGACATCGAAATCAGGCATTGCTCTTCCTTTGTTTCAACGCAGCAAGTAACGCAGGAAGTACTTCGTTTGCATCGCTCACAATGCCGAGGTCGGCAAGTTGCATCATGGGGCAGTGTGGGTCGGTATTGATGCTCACAATGTGTTCGGGTTGGCCAAGGCCACTGGTGTGTTGCACCGCGCCACTGACACCAAGCGCAATGTACAACTGGGGGTTGACCACTACGCCGGTAGTGCCAATTTGGCGTTGGTGTTCTACCCAACTGCGGTCGGTAATGACACGAGTTGCACCAACCGAGGCACTGAGTTCTTCTGCAATGTTGAAGAGCGTATGAAAACTATTTGATGTTTGTATGCCGGCTCCTCCACAAATAATGCGGGGGGCTTCCGACAGGTCAATGCTTGCCGCATCGGGGGGAAGTACTTCAACTACTTCAGCATCGTTGCCGGTAAAAGATTCAGGAACTTGCAAGGAAGTGATAACCGCTTCACCAGGCACTTCTTCAATGCTGCGCACGCCCACTTGCAAAGTGGCAACAAACTCTGGTGCGGCAACAAGTGTCTCAACAGCCTGTCCACTCCAGCGCACGAGTTCAATAGTGATTGTTCCGATGCGCAATGCGCCGGCATAAAGAGGGCGCTGTAAATTTTGAGCTAGATGCGCAGCAAAGTCTCGTCCATCGGGAGATGCCGGAAGAACAATGCGTTGTTCGTGGCCAATGTGAGTTGCAAGTGCATGTGCCCATGCAGAAGGTGCAAAGTTTCCCCATTCACACGCTGTGATGTGGGTTGCATAAGGCGAAAGTTCAGGAAGTGCTGCAGAGCAGTTACTGCCAATAACAAGAACATTTCCTTTGGCTTCACTTGTTGCCTCTAATGCCCCGGCTGGGAGCACGCCGTGACGAACAACAAGAACGGCGATCATGGGGTGAGTCTATTTCCGATTGCGAAAGTGGCGCACAAGTTCAATAATGCCCGTTGCGGCTAAAGCCATAGCAAAGGCGACTCCAAACGCCATGGCGTGGTTGTCTTTAAATGTTTTGCCACCAATGAAGCCGAGCAAGCTTGCGTATGAGGCCCAAATGACAGCAGCAATACCGACCCATTTGGCAAACCAGCGTTGATTTTGATGAGTCACGCCACAGGTCAGCGTGAGCAAGGTGCGCCCACCTGGAATAAAGCGAGCGGTAATGAGCAGTGGTCCACCACGATCTACCAGTTGGCTATGAGCCCAATCGAGTCGTTTTGCACCTTTTTCGGTGCGTCGATAGCGACGATCGATGGACGCACTTGCCTTACGCCCAATGATGTACGACATGTTGTCGCCAAGAAATGCGCCAATTGCTGCGACAACAATGACGAGAGGTATTTCCAAATCTCCAAGTCCTGCAGCGACCCCGCCAACAATGACCATCGACTCGCTGGGAACTATGGGCACAACCGAGTCGAGAAGTGCAACAGAAAAAATAATGAGATAAAACCATTGCGAGGTAGAGATGTCGGTGAGCGACTCAAAAATTGTGTCAAGAAAAGCGATCATCAGAATGACGAGCCTATTCGCTCACCGTCAATGACTGCAGCGTGTGCGCGGCGTGGTGCAACAGCATCGCCAACTCGAGAGATAGTGATTCCTGCTTCGCGTAGAGCGGTGTTGGAGGAAAGGTCGTGGTACAGCCATTCCACAGGTTGTGGAGGAACTGCCAGCACCACCCAGTCGGGTGTGCGCGTGTAGTTCGTTCCGGTGGGGTGGTGAAGCAATGTGAGCTCATTGCCAGCAAGCCCCATAGGAACAAGGTCTGTACTTTGCACAATGCCTTTTGCGTGAGCGCGAATGAGCCAGTTTTCCATGTCGAGGGTGATGCCAAGGTCTTGTCCGACCACCATTCCGGGGGTAACTATTTCAACGTTGCATCCACGGTCGGCAAGAAGTTCTGCAACCGAAGTGGCATGGTGGAAACCAATTTCATCAATAATGACCACTGTGCCAAATGGATCTGCAGACCCTTCAAGCACGTGTCGCACATCGGCAACTCCAATAGTGACACCTTCACCTGCAACCCACCATGGCTGTTGTGGCTCGGCGCCAGTAGCAACCACAACATGTTGCGCATTGCGTTCGAGAACTAAACCGGGCCAGGCAGAAACGCCGTATTCAATAGCAACCCCGAGGCGTTTGCATTCGGTGAGTTGATTGCGAATGAGATCGCCGAACTCGGCTCTGTT
>CAIOHI010000114.1 GCA_903858075.1 uncultured Actinomycetes bacterium | reverse complement strand
TCGTGAAGAGAAAATTCCAGTTGATACGGGGGTTCGTCATGTGAGATCGCCCCGCTGATTCCAGCCACAATTAATAGGGCTTCAAAACACTCAGCCGGAAGAGCATCAACAGTGAAGCTTGAAACATCCCTTTCTCGACGCACCAATACAGGAGAAACTGCTTTCAGAACTTTTTGGACTCCAACATGTTCCAAGGCTTTACGTAGAGCTTCATTGAGTTCTTGCATAGCCGAGTCTGAGCCGCCTGCATCTGGGTGCGCTGTGCGAGCCTTCTCACGCCACGCTCGGCGAATCTCTTGTGGCGTAGCTGTGCGATCAATTGCTAACAAGAAAAACGGGTCAGCAAAGGACATGCTGAATCTTAACGGCCTATGAAATTAGGAGGACGTTTCTCTATAAACGCTGCGACGCCTTCCTTGAAATCTTTCGTACGGAAGAGCGGAAGCAATTGAAGAAATACGTGATGAACATTTTGTTCGAATGTCTCAGTCTCTGCGGCGCGCATCATTCTCTTAATGGCACGAACTGCTAACGGAGCATTTGAAGCAATCTCCCCTGCCATGTCCATGACATGATCCATCAACTCGTCAGCTGGCACAACTTTGTTAACAAGACCCATTGCGAAGCATTCATCAGCCATCAAGGTGCGACCAGTGAAAGCGATTTCGGCTGCTCGTGCATAACCGACCATTCGCGGTAGCAACCATGTGCCTCCGCTCTCCGGCAAAATTCCTCGCTTAGCAAAACCTGGAGCCATCTTTGCGGTATCGGCTGCTATGCGAATATCGCAACCGAGCGCGATATCGAGTCCGTAGCCGGCTGCGCCGCCATTCAATGCACAGATAACAGGCGTGTCAATGCCATGAAGAACAATCGGTGGTGCCTCACGAATGTCGAATTCAGCCATGTTGGCGCCTGTGTCATCCAAGACTCCGAGCGACTCCGTCTTACCTGCTTGCGACCCAAGATCAAGACCCGCACAGAAGGCGCGTCCAGCGCCAGTGAGCACGATGCAGCGAACGTCAGGGTTACGGTCTGCTTCAAGAAGCTTCTTTGACAGCAAATCAAGCATGACTCCCGAAATGGTGTTCATACGACCTGGTGCATTCAGGGTAATTGTTGCGATTCGATCGGATATCTCTAGGAGGACTTCATCTTCTTTGCTCATACCAATAAAGATAACAACTATGGAATCTCCTAAATCAGTTGGGTCAACAGACTCGACAAGTGTCCCCCAACCCACTCTCGATGGATCCATCGGTGATGGGTGCAGAGTATTACTCATTCGCCACGGAAGATCTGCAGACATCGTCCCAGGTTCCGCTGAAAGTGCTGACCCACCGTTGCACGAGATTGGTAAAAAGCAGGCCATCGCCGTCGCATCTCGGCTTTCTGGTTCACGAATAGATGCCGTGTATTCCAGCCATTTGCTGCGGGCACTCCATACCGCTGAAGCGATTGCTTCACATCACAATCTTGATGTCGGTGTCTTTGAGGATTTAGAGGAAGTTCGTCTCGGCGATTGGAGTCACGGTGAATTTCGCAGACGCGCTTCTACAGGAGATCCCGAATATGTCGAGTGGGTAAAACGTGGAACGTGGGATGGGATACCGAACGCAGAAGGCGACCAGAACTTTCGCTCGAGAGTTTCAACCCGAATCAACTCGTTAGCTTCAAAACACGACGGAGGATGTATTGCTGTTGTTTGCCATGGCGGTGTCATCAATGCATATTTGGCCAACATGCTGGGCACACAAAGATCTCTATGGATGATGGTTGAGAACACGAGCATTACAACTGTCAAACTCAGCGCAACTCCAAGTGTTCTGACACTGAACGATTGCAATCATCTTTATGATCTTCTCACTCAGTAATTAGCTGGCTCTGCGTCCCGCGTAACGGCGAGACAGCGAGATTACAAACAGCGAACCACAATGCGGTTGCGCCGGCAATATGAACTGCAACTAGTGCCACGGGTACACCATTGAAGTACTGGGCATAGCCGACTGCCCCTTGAAAGACAGCCGCCAGAAGCAAAGCCTGAATCGCATCACGGGTGTTTGCGTCGCCGTTCAACTGCTTGGCTCGAACACCGAGGAAAATGATGAGCGCAATGGTGATAAGAACGCTCACACTGTGGATACGAGCAACACTTGTTAAGGCAAAACCAAAACGAACTGCTTCTTCATCTCCGGCATGTGGACCTGTTGCTGTAACAACAGTTCCGGTAACTAGAGCTATGGCACTACTTATGACGACCAATCGGATAGCCGTGACTATGCGGACATGGCCAGTACGAAAGTATGTAATTGGCTGGTCACCTGAACGGCGATAC
>CAIOHI010000113.1 GCA_903858075.1 uncultured Actinomycetes bacterium | reverse complement strand
TTTTGCCTCGCATTTTGCAGAGTAACGTCAGTGATGTGGAACAAGCATCACTCACCATCCTTGGCGGCGGAAACATGGGAGCCGCGTTGGCTCACGGGCTATTGCGTGCGGGTCTTGCTCCAAGCATGCTCACCATTGTCGAGTTGTCGTCAGGTCAGAGAAAAACGCTCAGTGCAACTTTTCCTGGTGTTCATATAGAAGAGTTCGTACAGAAATGTAGTGCAGCAGTCATCGCCGTGAAGCCTGGCGATGCTGCGCAAGCAACAACACTTGCGGTAAAAGCTGGCGCGCAAACGGTGTTGTCTATTGCCGCAGGTGTTTCTCTTGCAACATTGCAAAAAGCCGCTGGCGACGGTGTAGCTGTTATTCGTGCCATGCCCAATACTCCTTCACTCGTTGGTGAAGGTGCAGCTGGTTTTGCGTTGGGAAAGTCGTGCACTGAAAGTAGCGAGAAGTTTGCCGCACAAGTTTTAGGCAGTGTAGGAATTGCAGTGCGTGTTCAAGAAGAACAAATTGATGCCATCACTGGGCTCACTGGTTCGGGGCCGGCATATCTTTTTTACATTGCAGAGTCGCTCATGTCGGCAGCCAAAGAAATGGGAATTGATGCGGAATTAGCCGACCCGTTAGTGCGGCAATTGTTGCGCGGTGCTGGGGTGCTTCTTGCGCAAAGCACAGAGTCTCCTGCGCAATTGCGGGAACGAGTCACCTCGCCTGGAGGAACCACTGCGGCGGGTCTTGCGAGCTTGCGTTCATCAGGTGTCGGTGAGGCCATTGTGGAGGCCGTTCGAGCCGCCACAGAGCGCAGTCGCCAGATGGGTGTTGAGGCAGAGAAGTAACCTAAAAACATCAAAATTGGCAAGAAAGTATCTGATCGCGTACAAAAACAAGATTATTTTTCACAATTTGAGTGACATCTTTCTCAATCAGTCAACTTGTGCGTAACGTACGTGGAGATCACCGAGTGGCTTGCCGCTCGGGAGTCGCGCCCGCAAGGGCCGCGCCTTAGGGGTCGGTGTCATCGGGGGGTTGACACCGACCCCTTCGTTCGTTTTCTGTGAGTTTCCAGTTGTTCTCATTCTTCAGATAGGAAAGAGATGTGACGCCTTACGACCACATTTCACTTCTGACCGATTACGGAACTGCCGATGAGTTTGTCGGAGTAATGAAAGCAGTTATTGCTGACCTTGCACCGCATGCACGCATTACCGATCTTGCACATCATGTTCCTGCATACGACGTGCGCGCTGGTTCTTTAATGTTGGCTCGTTGCATCCAATATGTGCCGCGCGGAATTGTTATTGGAGTTGTTGACCCAGGTGTTGGCACGCAACGTAAAGCCATTGCATTAGAAATTGCTGGTGGCGAAGGAATTCTGATTGGCCCCGACAATGGTTTGTTGGCGCCCGCTGCTGGAATGGTGGGTGGAGTCGAGCGAGCCGTTGTGTTGAATAATGTCGCACTGCACCTTCCCGCGCCCGGATCAACATTTGCAGGGCGAGATATTTTTGCTCCAGTAGCTGCGCATCTATGCAGCGGAGTTCCCTTCGACGAACTAGGTGATGCAGTTGATGCCGATCTCCTCATGCCTGGACTTGTGACACTTCCTCAAATTGGTGACACAGAAATTATTTCTGAAGTGACATGGGTTGATCATTTCGGAAACTGTCAACTCAATGTGGGCCTTGAAGATGTTGCAACTCTTTTGTCAGGCGGGTCGCTGTTACTTTCCATCGTGGTTGATGGCGTGGCTCGATCAGCGACTATTGCCACTGCATTTGCATTAATTCCTACTGGTGGAATTGGTCTCGTCATTGATTCGTATGGAATGTTGGCTATCGCAAAAGATCAAGATTCCGCAGCACGTGATGTGGGCGTCGGTGTAGGCGACCAAGTGATTCTTCGTGCAGGAGAAGCAAGTCAAGTGTCTACTGCAGTGCACATCGGTAAAAAAAGTGCATCAGAATAGCAACGTGAGTTCGGCTAGGTTATTGCTATGAGACCCGCTACTACTTTGGTTGTCGGACTCCTTCTCGGAGTCATTCTTGTTGTAGGGATCGTGCAACTGTTGATGTTGCGATAAGCAAACGCAACCGCTCTCTGCGCACAGCAACAGCGTTAGATGCCACAATGAATCCGGCAAATAAAACAGAAACACCTACAAGCAGCGTGATGGCAAATGCTCGGTCTTTACCAAGTCGACCCGCAATGGTTCCACTAGCTGACAACACAATTGCCCCGAGGGCAATGAGTAAGTTGCCAGCCGCAAGTTGTTTGGGGTGAATTGCGGCGCGTCGCGCCGATGTAGTTGCAGCAGGTACACGATGTTGCATGATGCGCAGCGCCGACCACAAGGCGCCCACAATAATGACGAGGGCAGGAATTGCTGAACCAAGTGCAGCAAAGAGTCGCGGACCCAGACCAAACAATTCTTTTGCGGTGGGAAAGTTCTCTGGGTCGACTGCGCGTTTCGTTGGTGCGGTGAGGACAACACCAATTGCGATGCCCGACAGCAAAACGAGAACAGTGCGAATTGCATGGCCAACGCGTTGTCCGAATAAGAGATAGACCGTGCCAAGGCCAAGCCAAGGGACATTGAGGATGGCACCGGTGAGAAAAAAGATGCGAAAGCTGGCACTGCTCCAACCACGACTCTCGGCCCACCACAACGAACCGGCGCCAAGTGCAAACAAAGCCATTGCAATGGTCCACGCCAGGTCGTGGGCAGCACGACGGCGTAGCCAGCGGTCATAGGTGAGGAGGCAAAAAGCAAGGGAAATGAGGCCAGCGCTGGCGGCGAGGGCACTGTTTTCCATCACCTTAGGTTAGGGGAAAGGAAAGGGCGCCAGACTTTGTGAAAACCTGCACGAGCGCCTAACCTCAGGGCGTGTCGATTTCCCCGCGTCGCAAAATTCCAGAGGCAGCACTCATTCGCTTGCCGATGTACCTACGTTTATTGGGTGAAGTAACTGCCCAAGGGGTCACTCACATCTCGAGTGACCAACTCGCTGAACTTGCTGCAGTTAATGCGGCAAAGGTGCGTAAAGACTTGTCATATCTCGGTAGTTATGGGGTGCGAGGCGTTGGTTACGAGGTTGCTTTTCTTGCCTATCAAATTCAGCGCGAGTTAGGTGTCAACCATGAATGGCCCATTGTCATTGTGGGGGCAGGAAACCTGGGTCAGGCCCTGGCTAACTACGGAGGCTTTGTTGAGCGCGGTTTTGGGTTGGTGGGCGTTTTTGACACCGACCCCAGCAAAATAGGTACTCATGTGGGCGGTATTTGTGTACAGCACCTCGATGAACTCTCGGAAGTGGTGCAAACACGCGGTGTCAACATTGGGGTTCTCGCTACGCCTGCAGCCACTGCCCAAGAGGCAGTGAATCGCCTGGTGCGAGCCGGAGTTGGTTCTATCCTCAATTTCGTGCCCATTGTTTTGTCAGTTCCGCGAGGAGTGCACATCAGCAAGGTCGATTTAGCCGGAGAATTGCAGATTTTGAGCTATTACGAGCAACAAAAAGTGAATTCTTTAAGTCACATCCAGGGAACGACTACCTCCTCACGTGCTGTGAGCGCATAGCGTAGGCACTGTATGTCTGTTGTTGTCATTGGTGTAAACCATCGCACGAGCCCTTTGCAGGTGCTGGAAAAGGTAGCGATCAACCCCTCAGATATGGCGAAGGCCTTACATTCGCTGTCATCACGTAACAACATTCGTGAAGCGGTTGTGCTGTCAACGTGTAACCGCACCGAGGTGTACGCAGTAACTGAAAAGTTTCACGCGGCGTATGCCGACATCAGCGACTTCTTTTGTGAACTGGGTGGGCTTGTACCCGATGAATTGAACAACCACCTCTATAGCCAGCATGACGATGCCGCCATTACACATCTCTTTGAAGTGGCATGTGGGCTCGATTCCGCCGTCATTGGCGAGAATGAAATTCTTGGGCAAGTACGCGATGCATGGACCAATGCTCAAAGTGAAGGCGCATCGCGCTCTACTTTAAATCTGCTTTTCCGTCATGCACTTGAAACAGGAAAACGAGCACGCACCGAAACTGCTATTTCTCGTTCAACAACATCAATATCATTTGCAGCAGTTGAAATGGCGCGCGAACTACTCGGCACCTTGGCAAATAAAAAAGTACTCATTGTTGGTGCAGGGGAAATGGGCGAAGGTGTAGCTACTG
>CAIOHI010000112.1 GCA_903858075.1 uncultured Actinomycetes bacterium | reverse complement strand
CCCATATGGCGCAATTGGCGGGCATATGTTGGAGTTTGTGCGCAATGCACTGTTGCGGCAGCGCAGTGGAAAAGTGGCATCAATGAGCTCGGCAACTTCAGCTAGCGGGCGATTATTTCAACCCAATACGCCGCTTGTCGGCAAATTGATTTCGGTAGTTGCTTCCCCAATGAGATTGTTGCAACGCCCATTTCTTCACACGTCGGTGGGCGTGGGCTGGGTTGTTGTCGCACGTCGTAAGCGCGGAACGCTGTAAAGAAAACCAATACTGCCGAGCACGACTGCTGAGGCAAGCATCACGCCACGATCGGTGGTGGCCGCCAGCAAGCCGGTATCGAAACTGGACCCCATTGCAACTGCTGCACCGGTAACAAATAGCTCTCGTATGCCGAGGCCGCCAGGTGTAAATGCGATGATTCCGGCAATCGCTGCTGCGGGTGCAATGACGAGGAAGTACCAAAAAGATTGGTGGTAGCCAAGGAGCCCGAAAGCAATTTGGAACCGCCACGCGGTGACGAGATATTTCACTACATCGATAGATATGACCTGCAGCGTCGTGCGTGGAGTGCGACGTATTTCATCCCACCCTTCGCTGAAGGAAGAAAATACCTTTGCTGGCTTGCCGCGCAAAATCTTCCATGTGGGAAGAGACAGCCGAAGTGTTGCAACGCAAACAATGCCAAGACCAAGAAAACACGCGAGCATCAGTAGCGAAAATGAACCACCATCAATTTTGTTGCCAAAGACACCAACGGTGCCAACAATTGCCGATGAGCCGAGCGAGATGATGAGGTTTGCTCCGTAGTTGCTTCCACTTTTTGCATATGGCAAGTGATGCACGGTTTTCATATAGCGAAATTTGTACAGCGTTCCCATTTGTCCGGGGAGAAGGTTGCCGAGCAAACCTGACGTAAAAACCATCCAGTTCTCAAAGAACCCGATGCGCACATTTGTGGCGCGGTATATCACCCAAAATTCTGCCGAATTGAGAAAATGCCCAATAACAATGAGTACGCCCAAGAGCAGGAGGTCCGATGAAGGGTCTTTGAAAATGGGAGTGAGTTCGTGACGCCGCTGCCACACCAATAGAAAAAGAAGTGCTACGAGAACCAAGGAGAGCACATTGCGAGTCAGTTTTTTCATGTTTCTATTCTTCGTGGAGTAGCCGATTGAAAGAGGCATATGACGCAAGTAATCCAACGGCCTGCATGGTGTGGTGGCCAATAGAAACTTTGTTTCGGTACCAATTCTCTGCGTGTTTATTACGCAAAAGAATTTTCAGGTATTTGGTATTCACGTCAAATGGAAGGTCTTCCATTTGCTTCGTGATCTGTTCCTTCAAGCAGGTCATGTACCACTCGTCTACAGGTGAATCAACAGGGGATTGTTTTGGTTGATCAATAAAAAGATCTGGCAATAACTCGTACTGACGCACCATGGCAACAAGCAATTCCTTGCCGTTAGCAGAAGGTGAATCATTTTGATTCTTGAGGTATTCAATGGGCAGTGAAGTGACAAAGGCCCGCAACTCTGGGTGTAGGTAGGGGCTGAAGTGAGCAAGACCCGCGGTGCAGACCGCTCCATCGACCTTTACCTTGCTTTGTGCAGTGAGCCCATTGCCGTGGAATGCCCTGCGTGGGCCATCCATCTGCGTAGTCGGTTCGGCAAGGCGCATACGTAGTGCAGCCATTGTCTCGGCTTGTTGGGGTGCCCGACCGGTGCGTAATTGAGATAGGGCGTAATGATCGAGATATTGCGTGGGGAGATGCCCGCGTGCAGGCTCGGGGAGCAGAGCGTTGTTCAGCACACTGCGCATGATGCGACCAACATGCCCGAGGTGACGCTCGGCGAAAGTTGTTTGCAAGGGGAGCAGAACAGCTTTTTTTAACAGTTGTGGTGCGCGCGCAACACGCTGCGAGATGCTTGCACGCCTGTTGACCGTGGGGTAGCTCAAAAAGATGGCATCGCAACCGTCGCCATTAAATATTGCGTCGAAGCCATCGCGAGCAATTTGTTGGCTCGCAATAAGAGTGTGAATTTGATAGTGAGATTGGGCGCCAAGTTGAAAGAAATGTGAACCAAATTCACAAAGATTTTTTTCAATGAGTTCAGGAGTGATTACTACTGGATGGTGCGTAATGCCAAGAGAAGAAACAAAATCAGCAATGTTCCTTTGTTCAAAAATGGGGTTGCCAAAAGAAAACGTATATGTGTGTACTTCATGCCCCAGTTTTCTCAATGTGGCAGCTACCAACATGGAGTCAAACCCACCAAGCAGAACTGCGTGCTTTGTGCGGTTCCCCGCTTGCTCTTTGATGGCTTTAATGAAGAGGTCATGTAGTTGTGGAATCGCTTGTTCAAAACTCTGTGTTAGAGGGGTGCTTACCGGGAATGCAGACGTCAATTCTGAGTGTGCAGTTGCTGCGATATACCGAGTGCCAGCAGGAAGTGAGTGGATGCCACTAAATGGAGTGTGTGTGCCTGGTAAAAACCCGAAACCTAATGCAAAGTCTTCGTAGCTCCGGTCAATAGTGGTGGTTTCTCGCAATGCATAAGCGAGTACCGATAATGAACTGCTTGCCATTGTCTCGCCCTTGGCGAGATGATGAACAAACATTTTGTGGTTGCCGCGACCTGCAGCAACAACGAGGCCTAACTCTTGATGAATGACGCAACCCACAACATCGTCGGGCGCTTCGTCTAGAAAACTTCCCGAATGAACATTGGTAGATGCAGCAGCTGAGCCATAGACGACTCCATCACCATTTTCGTCACTGAAGGTACATACAACATTGGCTGAACCGAATGAGCCAATTGAGTTGCTCGCGCTTGTTCGTGTTTCAACATTGCTTGCTCCGAAATGTTCAGCGGCACGACGCAGTTGCTGGAAGCGTTCTGGGTTGCTTCCGGTGTATGCAATCACTCCATGCATTGAGCTGACGCCTTTCGGTATGCGAGGAAGTTAAACAGGTTCGACGCTTTGAGGTGTTTTTGTGGAGCGCACAACGAGATCGGCAAGAAGGCCGATGGTGGTGACCTGAAGTGCAGCAAAAAAGACCAGCAGGGTGTTGGTAGATAAGCGAAAGTCTCGACTGGTCCAATCAAAGCCGAGTTTGGTGGCCCCAATGAGGAACAAGACCCCGCCCACTGGCAAAAACACTTTGAGTGGGTTGTACGACAGCGTCATGCGAATGACCTGCAAGATATAACGCCTGGTGTCTTTCAGCCAGTGGAACTTCGAACGGCCTGCGCGCGGGAAGTAGTCGATGGGCACGTATGTGACTGCGTATCCATTTGCCAAAAACGACATCGTCAGCGTGGTGACACAAGAAAAGCCGTTAGGTAGGTGGTGAACGTATTGCAAAGCTACGTCACGACGAAACGCACGAAGACCTGAGTTGAGGTCTTTGATGTCCGTTTCAGTGAGGTAACTCGCCAGCTTGCGAATAAACCATTTCGCCGGCATGCGCAGCAACTTGAGGGTTCCCTCTTCGGTGCGACGTGCGCCGACAACGTGATCGGACCCTTCTAGTTGGTCGACCAGCCAAGGAATTTCATCGTTTGGGTAGGTCATGTCGACATCGGTCCACACCACTACACGGCCATATGCGGCACGCGTGCCAGTGCGGCGGGCTGCGCCTGAACCACGGTTCACCGAGTGGCGAATGAGGCGAATATCGGGAATGAGCGGAAGGTCTAATTCTGAGCCGTCGTCAGAACCATCATCGATAACAATGATTTCAAATGAGTAAGAGGAGGCGCTGAGCGCAGCGCGGACTCGATCTATTTCGGCTTTGAGGTGACCGCGTTCGTTGTACACCGGCAAGATGACACTGACATCAAGTTCTTTTGCGATCGTTTCCATATCAACACGAATCTAGACCGTCACGCAGCCACAGAATGAGACCCGTTGATGGTTCAGCTGGGCCAACTGCCCAATTTCCATCGAATGG
>CAIOHI010000111.1 GCA_903858075.1 uncultured Actinomycetes bacterium | reverse complement strand
TTACAGGCGTGCTCCCACCTGGCGAATTAGGAAAACTCATCGTGGGAGAAATTCGCAAAGACCTACTTGAGATGATTGCCTGTTTACCACAGCCTTTGCAGAATCTCAGCAAAGGCGCAGATGTTGACGCACCAGTTACCATTTCAGGCGTTACATCCTCAATGCGGATACAAAATGTGCAGTCGGGTGCAATTGCCCGCGTGCGTTACAAGCGATTCAACGAGTCACTCGTACTCGAACCCTGGCTTGAACTTGCGATTCTCACACTCATCAAAGATGGTGAGCGTTTTGAAGCACACCTCGTCACTCGTGGGGAAAAGACAAAAGAGCCACCCGCCCACCGTCACTTTGTATTGATGGGCGATACCAATGAGGAACGAATTGCTACAGCAAAAATCGTGCTTTCTTGCGTCGAAGGAATGCATTCTGCAGCCAGTAACGAAGCCATTCCATATTTTGAACGTGCCTCACACGAGCTCACTATCGGCACAGAGAAAAAGGCCGGAGGAAAGCTCGACAAAGACCTCGAATACTCGGCAGCGGCTGCTTATGCATTTGGTGAACGCGATGCCGACAGCATTTTTGCCGAAAAAGCCACCGACACTGACTATCAGTACCTCGGAATGAAAGTACCAAAAGATCTAGATGGTCGCGCCAAACTCTACGCAGATCATGTTTGGAGTGCTTTTGCAAGCACCACCTCAATCATCGCTGCAACAGGTGGTCAATCCCCAGACGATGACGAAGGAGACAACGATGGCGAGTAACTCGGTCTCACTCTTCAACCTGGCTTCTGATCAACTAGAAACCGGTCGTATTGTTATTGAAGCAAGCGCAGGAACTGGTAAGACCTATTCACTCACCGTCTTGGTGGTTCGTCATGTGGCAGAACGTGGTCTTACAGCCGACCAGCTACTGATGGTTACCTTCACCAACGCAGCAACTGCTGAATTGCGTGAAAAAACTCGCGAACAAGCGCAAGAAACCCTGCAGCACCTGCGCAACAACACCATGGAACATCCGTGGATGGCCGCCATGCTCGCCAGCGAAGATACTCGTGCCACGGCCATTGCCAACTTGCAACAGTTCCTCTCGCATTTCGATGACGCAACCATCACCACCATTCATGGCTTTTGCCAAATTGTGCTTCGTCGAGCTGGTCTCCACAGCCCTGCCCCACAGAACTATGTCGTGCAAGACAATGTTGACGACATCATTAACCAGGTCATTACCGACCTGCTCATTGACCCCATGTCGAGCGATCTTCGGCTCTTGCACGGAAAGTTGTACCCGAGATCCGGTGATGATCCTCACCCCTTGACATCAATAGACGTACGCAGCTCGCTCTCTCAATTGCATGAGGCTGTGAAACGCCGAATGAGCAATCCAAAAGCGTTGATGCTTCCTGCCCTCGCACCATCGCCACATGCCACAAAGATTGATGCGCTCAAGAACCGTGATCCAGAAATCACTAGACAAGCCGAAACCATCGCACGCTGGGTTAATTCCGTCATTGCTGAAGTGCACCGCCGTAGT
>CAIOHI010000110.1 GCA_903858075.1 uncultured Actinomycetes bacterium | reverse complement strand
GAACCATATTCGCTTTTTTGACTACTGGCTCGCGATCGCTCCAAGGGAAGTTGATCCACTCATCTGTTTGCTTCCACACATAGTCACAGTGAACAACAGAATGGGACTTTTCGTAGAGAGCGGCTATACGTGACTCAGCGACTCGACCATTACAAAACTCGGTGACCAGTTTGAGAGTGTGGCCCGTATCGGCAACATCATCAACTATCAAGATTTTGGCGTCTCTTACTTCTTCAAAATCGGGAACCGGGGGAAGAATCATCGGCATGTCGAGACGTTGGTTCACGCCTGTGTAGAACTCGACGTTCATCGTGTAGGTATTTTTGACTGCAAGTGAGTAGCCAAGAGCTCCGGCGAGAAACAAACCACCTCGGGCAATAGCCAAAATCATGTCGGGTTCAAAGCCGCTATCAGCAATTTTAAGCGCGAGGTCATGTGATGCGACCCCGAAACCTTCCCACGTGAGGATCTCTCGCTGTTGCGACACAATTGCTCCTAGATGCATAAGGCGGCTGACACCGCGTGACACCACAAACGTAGCCGCTTAGCACTCGTATGGACAATGTCTACAGCCACTGGTGCAGCATGTTGCTCGTGAAGCCAAAAAAGCGGCCGTCATTACACTGCGTTGTGTGATGGGGTCGATGTACACAGGATCTCCTTTTTCAACGGCTTTTTGATGCGCGTCGAGAATGGCACGACGGAGATTTGCTAGATGCTCCGAATTTCCCTGCGGCAACCGAGAAGGGATCGGCTTAAACAAAAAGTCAAGGCGCAGGATGGAGGGTTTCATGTTTCACCCAAATTGCTTCTCCAGAGGCACCCAGTAACTCTTGATCTCCAGCAGAGTCTCCGTAGGCGTACCTGAATACCAAGCCGTGTTGAGTAGATGACCATTCACGGAAACGTTGTATTTTCTCGACTCCCCTGCAGTTTTCACCGAACAGTTTTCCGCTGAAGTGATGAACACCATCGGTGTCGGCGACCACTTCCAGACGAGAAGCGAGAACGTGTTTAACACCAATTCTATGCGCTATGGGCCCAAGATAAGTCTCGAACGATGCAGACACAATGACGACCGTGTGGCCCGCTTTTTGGTGCCACCTCAACCTCGCACAAGTATCGGACCGCATCCAGTATTTCAGCACGTGATCCGCATATTTCTCGGCAATGAGGTTGGCTTTTTCCTCGGACATTCCCTCAAGAGACTTGGCGAGCACATTTAACTTCAAGAAGTCGCGATCGCGCTTGAGCACTGCACGTAAATTGCGAGTGAGGTCGGATACAAAAACCTTGAGCACCTTACGTCTTGGTGCCAGAAGGGAAATAAATGGCCAAACAGTATCTCGCACAGTCAAAGTGCCGTCGAAATCGAAGGCCACCACAGTGCTAGCCGCCTGAACCGATGCATTCGGCCCGGCCTGCACCACCCATGAACTCGCCAAATCATCACTCATGAGACGACCGTAACATTTGCTCTCTCATCTCCCAGTACATTGGCCAACTCTTCGAAACGACTTTTGGATCTTCAACCGCCACATCTGACACTTTGAGTGCGATGAGACCAAAGGCCATCGCCAGGCGATGATCGTGGTGAGTGGCGAGCGTTGCGCCATGAAGCGAGCGTGGCGAAATGCGAAGTCCATCTTCGAGAACTTCAACGTCGGCTCCACATTTGTGTAGTTCAAACGCCAAGTCACCCAGTCTGTCGCTTTCTTTATTGCGAATAAACCCGACTCCAGAGATTGTGCTTGAACCTTGGGCGAATAAAGCAACTGAGGCAACGGTGGGAACCAGATCGGACATATCTTTTAAGTCCACAGAGAGCCCTTGCAAAATCGTCTGCGGGTCTCGAGATAACTGAACTCCATTTTCCGTCCAAAGCGCGGCGCAACCCATTCTCTCCATGAGAGATATGAAACCTGTGTCGCCTTGAAGTGATTCTTGCTTCATGCCCGGAATGAATACTTCACCCCCGCAAATAGCGACTGCAGCAAGAGGATACGAGGCTGATGACGCATCGGGCTCAACGAAATATTCTGTAGCTGTGTATTTCCCAGGTTCGACACGAATACGCAACAGAGTTTCTTCATGCGCATCTACAGATACATTTGCACCAAACGCTCTCATCACTCCAATAGTCATCATGACATATGACTCAGAAACGCGCTCCCCTTCAATATTCAAGGTGAGTCCACTGCTTAAATAGGGTGCAATCAACAGAATTGCACTGGCGAATTGACTAGAGACAGAACTCGATAATTTGAGTTCGCCACCATGAGTGTTCGCGCCATTCACCACAACGGGAAGCGAATATTTCCCTAATGAACTTGACACTTCGGCACCTAGACGCTCTAGAGCAACGTGGAGATCTTCCATCGGACGTTTACGTAATGCATCAAAACCATCTATGCACGTATTGCCCTTGCGCAGTACTCCGAGTGCTGTGAGGAAACGCGAAGAGGTGCCAGCTAATGCGGCATGAATACTGACTTCATCACTATTCAATAAGTCAAGCGATGAAGAAAAGCTCACTACTGCCTCTTCTTCGGAAATCGTGAGACCAAGAGCACGCAAACCATTGAGCATTGCGACTGTGTCATCGCCCCCGGGGGTGTTTCTCACCACCGCTCCTTCACCTGCCAAGGCAGCACAAATGAGAGCTCTATTTGCAATACTCTTTGACCCTGGCACTTCCACCACGCAATGAAGTGTTCCGCTTGCTGCTTCTAAGAGGAGGTGAGACACGCTAACGTCCCGGCTTAAAGCCGCGCCCAATGAGTCCGCCGCGGAGCAATTCCACTTGCAATTTGTCGACAAGAACGATGGCAACTCCTCGTTCACCTTCAGCCGAATGCACTACTTCAAAACTTGCGAGGTTGACATTAAG
>CAIOHI010000109.1 GCA_903858075.1 uncultured Actinomycetes bacterium | reverse complement strand
GTTGGCGCCATTGCCTACCCCGCACTTGCCGTGTATCGCGGTGAACTCTTCCCCACGGGCAACCGTGCAACGTCGTCGTTTCTCATTACCGTTGCAGCACTTTTAGGCGGAAGCATTGGCCTTGTTGCCGGCGGCATACTCGTTGATAGTGGATGGTCGTACGGAACAGTGATGCTCAGTTTTGCCGCCATTTCACTTGTGGTTTCAGTACTGATATTGGTGTACTACCCCGAAACCGCAAACAAAGATCTTGAAGAACTCAACCCACAAGATGCACACGCTCGTTTCGAGCGTTAGTAACCATTAGCGCAGTTGTTGACACCAGTCACGAACAACCTCGGCAATTTCTGCATCTTTACCTTTGAGGTCGTGTCGGCCTTTTTCAATGAAGTGCATTGAGACATCACTAGGAATTTTCTTCACATGCTTTTTTAATTCTGCCGGCGAACCAAAGGGGTCATTTGTTCCGTGCACGAAAAGAACGGGCACGGAAATGCGAGGCAAGTGTGCAATACGTAGCCTTTCAGGGTGTGCTGGTGGGTGTAGGGGGTATGAAATGAGCACAAGGCCCCGCACTTTTAACGGGTCACCAAAAACTGGCGGTTCTCCCTTTTTTGCAGTGCCCGTATCACCAGCAGCAGCCATAGAACACATGCGCCCACCCATTGAACGCCCGCCAATAACCAGTGACGACGTACGCACACCACTTGTTTTGGCAAATGCCTGAACCTCATCGCGCACGCACTGCAATAACACCGGTGCGCGATCGGGAGCGCGCTTACCTGCACGGCGGTAGGGAAAATCAAAACGCCCAACCGCTATGGGCGACATCATTTCCTCAATAGCAACGAGCGATGAATGGTCTGCGCTGCTTCCCGCACCGGGGAATAACACCAACCCCTTTGCGGTACTCAAGACTGCTGGCTCAAAATGCGACGAGCTTCACTGAGGTCGGCAATGGCTCTACTTGCATCACGTTCACTTGCACCATGGTCGGGGTGCACACTGCGCAACATTTCACGAAAGCGTGAGCTGACTTCTTTTTTATTTGGCTTCACCGTGCCAGGTGGGAAACACAAAATTTCAAGAGCCCATGCTCGCGGGTCGGAAATTGCCGAGATAGATGATGCGTTACTGCCTGCCAAATACGAAATGAATGACGCACCAAATGGGCCACGCCAAGTCATTGCGCGGCGCATCATTGGCCCCAGCGCACGCCGCGTTTCAGCATCTAATCGCTCGAGTGCATAAATAGAACCGAGCACTTGCTGTAGTGGCGAGCCACCCTCGGCAAATGCGAACTCTGCAGTGTTCTCTACCGCAATGAGTTGATGCCGACTCATGGCAAGACCATGCCGATCGCTTTGAAAACGATGACGTAAACGCGGCTGCACAATGCGTTCGCCACGTTCTACCTGCAAGGTGAGGCGATGAATGTCGGGGTGCATTTCCTCGTCTACATCGAACAGATGCCGTGCCACTACCGCACCTAGCAAAATGCCACCGAAACCAGGTGCTGGGTCGGCAGGTAACACCAAATGACCCAACGACACCCGCCGGGTGGGAGTGATAGGCCGCGAGTGCCAGATTTCTAATTCGGCGAGAATCATCGAGTGATTACGCTACTTGCGACTCAGACGTGAGGGCGCAACGTGACAAACAATCGTTGCGCAATTTCTTGTGCTGCTTGTTCGTCGGGGAAATCGTTGCCAGCAAGTGCGTCGGCAAGTTGATCGGCCATTTCAGATGCTTGGCGCCACACAGGAACAGGCACACCAAAGGGAATGCCTCCGCCCTCAATGTCGTCGAGAACGCGCACCAAAATACCAAGACCATTGGCATCGAGTGGGTCGCGCTGCAAACGTTCGGCCGCAAGAAACATTTGCGTGAGAGATTCACCAGAAACACTGGAGTCACCCGCTGAAATGGTTCCTTGCCCAGAACCTGGGTTGCGTGCCGAGTCGATAATGGTGACATCGCCTGCTTCCACTGCATCGAGCAGGTCGTCTACTGCATCTTCCAACTCGGTGAGTGTGACGAGCAATGCACCTTCCCAGCGATACGGAATGTCGGAGGCGACAAGAAGTTCTGTGAGGCGTGAACGCTCGCCCATTGACCAATCGTCAAGCTCGTACTCGGTAATTTCTTCATCGGTTGCTTCGTTTAACTGCAAACGACGTGAATCGCGCTGTGCCGAGTTTCCCTCTTGTGTGCCCACGCCCAATTTTTGTTCGAGCACATCGAGCATTTCGTCGGCGGCATCTTCGAGTTCGCTGGGAACAACAACTTCGTTGCCCACCCACGCGTGTGGAATTTCGGCATCGGCAAACATTTCTGCAACTGATGCACGCTGGTCAATGCTCCAGCCAGATAGGTCGTAATGGACACTCTCGGCATCGGGGTCAAGTGGGTTCCATTCAGACATAACTGCACGTTACAACGTAAAGATGAACTCACCAATCAGTTCGTATTCGCGCAGTTGGTTATGGCGTAAGCGAAAACCGTGACCTTCGCCTTCCATGATGTGCAAGGAAACCCGTCCACCGGCTTTACGTAAGGTCTGGGCAAGAGTCACACTGTGATTCATTGGCACTGAAGTATCGAGATCGCCATGCAATAGCAGCACTTTTACCTGCGCCAATGTTTCCACTTTGCTCAGAGGTGAGCGTTCGGCGTACAACGTTTCATTCTCGGGTGAATCGCCTACTAAAACGGCAATGGAATGCTGCTCGTAGTGCCATGAATGCTCTGCTGAATCGGCAAGGTCGACAACTGGATACAGAGCAATGACTCCTGCGCACATGTGGGGCGCCGTGCCAGCTGCATTCAGCGCAGCAAAACCACCCGCAGAACCACCCATCAAAAAAGTATTCTTTGGCGTTGCCCAACCGTTGTTATGTGCATGTTGCACTGCAGCAACGAGATCGGCAGTATCAAACTCACCCCAATGACCATTGAGCGACTGTTGAAAGTTACGCCCGTGGCCCGAGGTTCCACGGTGATCCACAATCATCACGCGCACTCCACGACCTACCCAATACGCAACACGTGCCATGAAGGTGACCTGCCACTGATCGGTTGGCCCGCCATGCACCCAGACAATGAGGGGCTGCTCGGCAGACAAATTGTCTGCGGGAGAATACAAACGATACGGAATGTTGTAGTTGCCGCACTCCACTTTTCCTAGTGTTGGTTCTACCAACCCATACTGCGACCACGCACCGCCAGCACTTTCCACTTCACTAGTTGCTAACACTTCTCGCTCGAAAGTTGCTGGGGAGTAACGCACCAATTGCGTTGGGGTCACCGCACCCGTGCGCAAAGCCAGTATGCCCGCGCTGCCCCACTGCAACGAGCCATGTACTGCTCGCCCAATAGAGCGCAGCTCGCCCGTTACCGCACCCACTACAACGAGGTCGCCAAAACCTTCCAGGTTGCGCGCAACAGCAATTTCTGTTCCGTCGGGCGACCAACACCACATGTGTGCACCCATTCCCCATTGCGGGTTGCCACATTCCACTTGCTCACCGATAGGCAAAAGCGCTACCAACTCACCGTCAACAACTCGATACGGCTGGAGCCATCCATTGATGTCGCTCAACACTCCCATTTCACCGCTTACAGAAAATTGCACTTGTTGAAACGACACACCGGGGCGGTGCAACAACACATGTGCTTCGCGCTGCGCAATATGTGCAGACCAAATTTCCGATTCATCCCACGGCATGTGTGGTTGCGACCACGCTTGCCAATACAACTCGTCGCCATTCCACACCGGGTCGAACACAAATGCATGTGGTTGCGCAATGACGTGCTCTTCGCCTGTTGCTCGATGCACTACAACGAGCTCGCACAAGTTCTGAACGCACGCAACCCACTCGCCATTGGGCGACACAGCAACCCCGAATCGAGAGGCGGCAATAGGCGCTTGCGTGTCAACGCGACATGCACTTGTTGCACCAGGCGCAGCTTCCCAGAGCCCTCCAGTTTTCGCCGCATAAATAACACCAGAACCATCGGGCAGCCAATGGAAACATCCACCACCAAAACCTCGTGTCACACTGGGCGCTGGCTCAAGTAGCCATAGTTCTTCAGTGCCCCCTGACACGCCATGTGTGCGCAGTTCACCTTTTCCCTGCTGACTAGCCCCAAACACCAGCACATCGCCCAATGGGCTTACTTGAGGCTCAGAAAGGTCTCGGGAATCGAGACAACGCTCAAGGGGAACGGCAGGAATCTTCACGGGCATTAGCCCGAGGGTATCGCCGGCACTACGGTAGGGGGTGATGAACGAACGACGCCCGCAAAAGCCAGAACGCAACCTCGCAATGGAACTCGTCAGAGTCACCGAATCTGCAGCCCTCGCGGCAGCACGTTGGGTGGGTCGTGGCGACAAAAATGGAGCCGATGCTGCCGCCGTTGATGCCATGCGCACCGTGCTCACCACTGTCCCCATGGACGGCATTGTGGTCATTGGTGAAGGTGAAAAAGATGAAGCACCAATGCTCTTCAACGGCGAGAACGTAGGCGACGGCACTCAGCCCCGCACCGACGTTGCCGTTGACCCTATTGACGGCACCACTCTTACTTCACTCGGTATGGGTAATGCGTTATCGGTTATCGCTGTTTCTGAGCGCGACACCATGTTCGACCCGGGCCCATGTATGTACATGGAAAAAATAGTGGTGGGCCCACAAGCTGTCGGACACATCGATATCACAGCTTCCGCTACTCAGAACATCAAGTGGGTTGCTAAGGCAAAAGGTGAATCGGTACGCGACCTCACCGTAATGATTCTCGATCGCCCGCGCCACAAAGAACTTATTGAGGAAGTACGTTCCACCGGTGCCCGCATCAAACTCATTAGTGACGGCGACATTTTTGGCGCCATTGCTACGTCGTGGCCCGATGCTGGCGTCGACATTCTTATTGGTATTGGTGGCACCCCAGAAGGCGTGGTGTCGGCAGCCGCATTGAAGTGCATGGGTGGAGAAATTCAAGGCCGCCTGTGGCCACGCGATGAAGAAGAGCGTCAGTCGGCAATTGCCGCTGGCTATGACCTTTCCAAAGTGCTCACCTCAGATGATTTGGTGAAAGGCGACAACTGTTTCTTCGCTGCAACTGGCGTGACCGACGGCGAATTGCTGCGCGGTGTGCGTTTCGACCATCGCGGTGCACGCACACAAAGTTTGGTGATGCGCTCATTGTCGGGAACCGTGCGACTCATTGATGCCCAGCATCGCCTCGACAAACTTGCTACATACGCTTCAGTTGATTACGCCTAAACATTGGCCTACAGCTTCTCCAACAATCACTTAATAAGAAGGTAAATTTCCGTGGGTTCAGACCAGACAGCCGGGCCAGAGTCAATTGACTTTGCCAAACGCCTCGCAGCAGAAAATGCTGCCAAGGCAGAATCGCATGCTCACCATCAAGGCGACACGCATGAAGACCATGGTCATTCCAAAGCTGGCACCGGAATGCTCGCCCTCGGAGCGCTCGGCGTTGTTTATGGAGACATCGGCACCAGCCCGTTATACGCACTGAAGGAAACCTTCACCGAGAAATCGCACCCCATGCTCGTTGACAACATCAATGTGTATGGCGTGTGCTCGCTTGCCTTTTGGGCCCTCCTCATCATCATTTCTGTGAAATATCTTTTTCTTGTGATGCGCGCCGACAACCGCGGTGAAGGTGGCATTTTGGCCCTCACTGCCTTGGTCATGCCAAAGCGCAGTTCAACAACGACAAAGGCCGGATTGCTTGTAGGTCTCGGAGTTTTTGGCACTGCCTTGCTTTACGGAGACGGCATTATTACGCCAGCTATTTCCGTACTGAGCGCCGTCGAGGGCCTCGGTGAAGTGTCGTCGTCTTTCGATAGCTGGGTCATCCCCATTGCCGTTGTCATTTTGCTCGGACTCTTTTTTGTACAGAGCCGCGGTACTGGCGCAGTAGGCAAAGTGTTCGGCCCCATCATGGTGATTTGGTTCATCACACTCGCGGTGTTGGGCTTATCAAAAGTGTGGTCGGAGCCCGGAATTATCGCTTCGATAAACCCGTATTACGCAGTGCAGTACTTTACGCACGAAACTGGTCGTGCATTTTTGTCTCTCGGTTCCATTTTCCTTGTGGTCACCGGAGGTGAAGCGCTGTATGCCGACATGGGCCACTTCGGCCGCAGACCCATCACCGTTGGTTGGTATGCCATTGTTCTTCCCGCCCTCTTGTTGAACTACTGGGGTCAAGGTGCATTCCTCTTACAAAACCCTGAAGCAATTGAAAGTGTCTTTTTCCGTATGGCACCGGAGCCACTCCTTCTACCCCTGGTTCTTCTTGCCACATGCGCAACCATCATTGCTTCACAAGCTCTCATCTCGGGAGTGTTCTCTCTTACTGCGCAAGCTGTGCAGCTTGACTATCTTCCACGTATTCAAATTCGCCACACGTCGTCAAGTCATTCGGGGCAAATTTATGTGCCACTGGTGAACTGGGCTCTCATGGTTGCGTGCATTGGTCTCGTTCTCGGGTTCCGCACAGCATCGAACCTTGCCGCTGCTTATGGAATTGCTGTGACCATGACGATGGTCATCACAACACTCATCTTTTTCCGTGTCATTACCGACCGTTGGAACTGGAGCCGCACGCGCGGCTTTATTATCTGTGTGCCACTGGTTCTCATAGAAATGGGTTTCCTTGGGGCCAACATCGTCAAGATTCCTCATGGCGGTTGGTTTGCCCTTGCAGTAGGTGCCATTTTGATGGTGCAAATGCAAACATGGCGACGTGGCCGCATTTTGGTTGCTGCACGTATTCATCGCGGTGAACGACCCATTGAAGATGTGCTCGACGAAGCCGAGGGCATTAAGCGCGTCACAGGAACAGCCGTGTTCATGTTTAAAGATCTGGGTAAGGCTCCCCCTGCTCTTGTGAACAACTTGAGGCACAACAAGGTTCTGCACAACACAACTCTCATTGTCGCTGTCGATACCGCCGATGAACCTCGCGTATCAGCCGAGCACCGCGCAGTAGTGAAGAAAGTTGCCCCTGGCGTTTTCCAAGTAGAGGTGTCCTTCGGCTTTATGGAAGACCCCGATGTTCCGAAAGCACTTGCGGCAATTATTCACCCCGGTCTTGAGTACGACCCAGAAGATGTCACCTATTTCCTTGGTCACGAATCCATCATCGCCGGTAAAGCACCTGGCATGAACCCACTTCAAGAACATCTCTTCGTATTTTTGAATCGCGGCGCCGACAGTGCCAGCCGCTTTTTCAACTTGCCAACAGAGCGCGTGTTTGAAGTTGGGTCACGCGTCGAAATTTAAATTCCGACAATTTTTGCCGAGATACGCCGCATCACTACACGTGGCACAAGGCGTACCGAGATGAGCATGCTCTTGTATTGCGTGCCCGGAACAATGAGAGATTTTCCTTTAGCCATTCCGGCTAACGCTTCTGAAACAACCGTGGCAATGTTGAGCCACAAGAACTTTGGAATGGCATCAATCTCTTCGCCTGTTTGTGCAACTTCTTGAAACTCTGTTCGCACAAAGCCAGGGCACAATGCACTGACTCGCACTGGGCTCTTGCGTAATTCTTCGTGAAGCGCTTCAGAGAAACTGGTGACAAATGCTTTTGTTGCGGCATACACAGCCATGCCCGGGCCCGATTGGAAACTGGCCACGCTTGACACATTGAGCAAGTAACCACGCCTGCGCTCTTGAAATGCCTGCGCCGCAGCATGCGAGAGTTCCACTACCGCACGCACGTTCAAGTCGATTTGGCCAATGGAGTTCTCGACAGGGACATTGAGAAAAGTTCCTGACGAACCGAATCCGGCATTGTTCACCAAAAGATCTACAGGAAGTGTTGGTGAGGCCAAACGTTCTGCAACACGTGTAATGCCCTCTGCAGTAAGAAGGTCGGCAACGAGCACTTCACACGTGCTGTACTTCTGCGCGAGTTGCTCTAACCGGTCGCCACGACGCGCAACGAGCACGCAGGGAATACCCGCGCGGCTGAGTTGATGAACAAACTCTTCGCCAATACCTGCTGATGCACCCGTAATGAGTGCGCGCTGGAAAGGCAACGGCATTGTTTAGTGGCCGGCGCTAGCGCCAGCAAGACCACCAGCAGCTGCTAAGCGGGCATGCGCACGACGCAAGCTGGCTTCAACTTCGGTGGAGTTCTCTGTACGTGTCAATTCTTCAGCACGCTCGACAGCACGACGGGCGCGCTCGATGTCGATTTCGGTACCGAGTTCTGCACCATCGCTGAGCAATGTGACCACGTTGTTTGACACTTCAACGAAACCGCCGTGAATGGCCAAGTTCATAATGGTGCCATCGGCTAGCCACACGCGTGTGTGGTTTTCGGTGAGCGCACCAAGAAATGAAGTGTGGCCAGGAAGGAACGCAATTTCTCCCCCACCAACGGTGCGGGTGATGATCTGAGTTGTTTCGCCAGAGAACACAACGCGCTCTGGCGAAACAACTTCGATACGGAAGCCGGGGGCTTCAGACATTAGGCATTCTCCTGCAAGGTCTTCGCCTTTGCGAGAACCTGCTCAACGCTTCCCACGTTCAAGAAGGCCTGTTCAGGCACTTCGTCGAGTTCGCCGTTGATGAGTGCTTCAAAGCTCTCAACCGTTTCTGCAACTGGAACGTATTCGCCAGGAACGCCGGTGAAGACTTCAGCAACATAGAACGGCTGCGACAAGAAGCGCTGTACCTTGCGGGCACGCGACACGGTCTGGCGGTCTTCTTCAGACAACTCGTCGAGACCAAGGATGGCGATGATGTCTTGAAGTTCCTTGTAGCGCTGCAAGATTTCCTGCACGCGACGAGCAACCAAGTAGTGACGATCGCCAACGGTTTCTGGAGTCAAAATAGATGACGTTGAAGCCAATGGGTCTACAGCTGGGTAAATACCCAACGAAGCGATTTGACGTGACAATTCCGTTGTTGCGTCCAAGAAGGTGAACGT
>CAIOHI010000108.1 GCA_903858075.1 uncultured Actinomycetes bacterium | reverse complement strand
TGGTGGCTCGAGTCGTTCACCGCGAGGCGGCAGGTGAGTGAGTGAGAGAGCAATTTCATCGGCACTGCGCAGTAGGCCATCGAGTTCTCGTTCATAGTGACCAGGCAGCGATACTCGGCCGCGCGTAATGGCCGACTGCCATACCGTACGTACCTCTGCATTCGCGCCCGGGTGAGTTGCGTCTAACGAGAGCGCAATTGGTGACCCGTGCAGTAGTCGGCATGCATGATTCCACGAATGCAAAACGTTGGTGAATGCATCGGCAAATTTTCCATCGTCGGATACGAACGGTGCGATGGTTCCCACTCGCCAGCCATCGTGGACTAAGCCGATAGGTGCTTCAAAGGGCATCCACCCGGCAACGTGGTTTCCGACCACTTCAGCAACGGTGTCGACATACCGCGGCCACCACTTTTCGGTCGCCTTATTGTCGGAAAATGCACCTTCATTCAAAAACCAACGGGGAAGGGTGGTTCCACACAGCGTGACCCAGGTTTCTATACCGGCATCGGCAAATGCAGAGGCGTGTCCTTCAAGTAGTTCTAAATGTTTCCCGCTCGGTTTTCCTTGTTGTGGAAATACATCGTTCCACGACAGACGCCAACGCAGTGAGGTGAGACCGTGTTCTTTGAGCGCCAGCAATTCAGAAACAAGTATCTCTACGTTCTGCTCTGGAGAAAAAGTGAGGTGGGTTCCAAAAATAGGCACGAGGTGCGTTACATCACAAACGGTGAACGCGTCCACAATTCACCGGTGTCGTTACGGTCGGTGAGAACAGGGTCGCCAGTAACTGAACACACTTCAACGGGCTCACTAAAGCCGCGTAACTCGAGGGGCTCATGAGCAACGATGCGCACGCCTTCAGGAAGTTCTTCAATTTGATCGGTGGGAATAAGAACTTCAAATGCGCCAGCGGCATCGCAGAGTCGGGCCGCAGTGTTGACAGCAGAACCGATGTAGTCGTCGCCCTCAAAGAGAAGTGCATAGCCCGTTGCAAGGCCAATGCGCAGTGTGAGCGGGGCACAGGCAGTTGCCGAGCGGCGCTGGAGCTCCATTGAAAAGACGATGCCGTCAGATTGCTCCATGGCAACGATCATGAGACCATCGCCTAGCCACTTAGCAATGCGCACACCGCGCTCAGAGGCCACGTCGCGTGCGACCGACCGAAAGGCAGCCAAAAGTCGCCCTGCGGCGTCGTCCCCTTGGGTTTCCGTGAAATGCGTGAAACCGGAAAGGTCAACGAAGATGAAAGTACGTGGCACGCGCATGCACCCCCTAGGTTAGGCGAACTAGGTTGGTTTCATGACCACAAGGTTCACCTATTCCCGCTGGGACGGCACTCAAAAGGGCTTTGAGGTCGATGCAGAGTCGCTCTTGGAAGCAGTCACCGACGACCTTTTGTACCACGGAGACGTCAATAGTGCCTTGAGGCGGCTCATGCAGCAGGGCCTCACCGACCGCAATGGCGAGCGCATTGAGGGCATGCGCGACATGATGAACAAAATTCGTGAGCGCCGTGAGGAGTTATTAGAACGTTCCGATCTCGGTGGTGTGTACAGCGAAATTTCTGAGGCGCTCGACGACATCATCGACGAAGAACGTCACAAGCTCGACCAAAATGTGTCCGATGCACAGGCGAGTGGCGATGAGCGTCGTCTCGACACGGCACAACAGTCTTCCGTTGAGCATCACCTAGAACTTGAAATGCTTCCGCAAGATCTTGCGGGCAAGGTCAAAGGTTTGCAAAATTACGATTTCCAGTCGAATGAGGCTGCGGCGCGTTTTGAAGAACTCATGGAAAAACTTCGCGAGCAACTGATGCAGCAATATGTCGATCAGATGAGCGGCGAAATGCAAAATATGTCGCCAGAAGATATGCAGCGCACGAAAGACATGATGGCTGCATTAAATGACATGCTCGATAAACGAGAACAAGGCGAAGACCCGCAATTTGAAAAGTTCATGAATGAATTCGGCGATTTCTTTCCTGAGAACCCGCAAAGCCTCGATGAACTTTTAGAAATTATGGCCCAACGCATGGCCGCAATGCAGGCGATGATGAATTCCATGACCCCCGAGCAGCGGGCACAAATGCAGCAGCTCTCCGAGCAGTTACTAGAAGACATGGATCTTCGTTGGCAGGCCGATCGGTTGAGCGAGCGCTTACAAAACCTTGTTCCGGGTGCCGGCTGGGAGCGTCAATACCAGTTCAATGGTGACGAACCGATGGGCATGGGTGAAGCCATGAAAACCATGCAGGAACTCGGTGAGCTCGACCAAATGGAAGGCTTTATGCGTAATGCCACCACTCCTGGCGCGCTTGCTGAAGCCGACCTCGACAAGGTGCGAGAACTGTTGGGCGAAGACTCCGCGCGTTCACTTGAGCGCTTGGCAGAACTCACCAAAATGCTTGAAGAATCAGGCTTAATTAATCAAAAAGAAGGCAAGTTAGAACTCACGCCAAAGGGCTTACGCAAAATCGGGGCGAATGCTTTACGCGATCTGTTTGGGAAGTTGGCGAAAGACAAAATTGGCCAACATCAAATGCGCGAAAGCGGTGGTGGCCATGAGCGGCGCTACGAAACAAAGCCGTACGAATATGGCGACCCATTCCGACTCGATCTTCAGCAAACTCTGCGCAACGCAATTCGCCGTCAAGGCGGAGGAACTCCCGTTCAACTCTCCCCCGAAGATTTTGAAATTGAACGCACGGAACACGTCACTTCCTCATCCACAGTGGTGATGATCGACCTCTCCATGTCGATGCCCATGCGCGACAACTTCTTGCCCGCCAAAAAAGTTGCAATGGCGTTGTATTCACTCATCACTTCGCAATATCCACGCGACTATTTGGGTCTCGTTGGGTTTAGCGAAACTGCACGCATCTTGACTCCTGAACAACTGCCCCCTGTCTCGTGGGATTTTGCGTACGGAACAAATATGCAGCACGGATTTTTACTGGCTCGTCAACTGCTTTCCAAGCAACACGGCACAAAACAAATCATCATGATCACCGACGGTGAACCCACTGCGCACATCACTCCACATGGTGACGTCTTTTTCAACTACCCACCTGTGCGAGAAACAGTGGAGTCCACTTTGGCTGAAGTGATGAAATGCACACGTGAAGGAATCGTCATCAACACGTTCATGCTCGATGCCAACGGTGGTTTACGGCAGTTCATTGAGCGCCT
>CAIOHI010000107.1 GCA_903858075.1 uncultured Actinomycetes bacterium | reverse complement strand
CAAAGCGTTTCACGCTGTTGGCAAGCGCCTTTTCATCGACCACAGTATTGGCGAGTCCGAGCTGAGTAATGAGGGCTTCCGGGGAGAGGCCCGAGACACTTGCAGAGTGCTGAGTTATTGTCACTTTTACATTCTGTCAAAGAAATTCACTGCCCTTTGCCTTCATTGGCCAAAATCTCTGAATCTTTGTCATTTTCGTGACTCTTCTCGATCTCTCGGTAGCCTTCCCTCGTCGCCGACGTAGCCCAATGGCAGAGGCACGGCGCTTAGGACGCCGCCAGTGAGAGTTCGAGTCTCTCCGTCGGCACGTGTACATTGACGACCTGCCAACCCCGGCTCTCATTATTGAAGCCAACGCGCTCGAGCACAATTTGTCTGCCATGGCGGCCTTGTACCCGGGCACCACTTTGCGTCCTCATGTGAAAGCGCACAAATGCACCGCGCTTGCAAAAGTGCAAGAACGCTTCGGCCACACAGGTTTCACCTGCGCAACTCCACGCGAAGTGCTCGGTCTTGCCAAAGCCAACTTGAACACCGACATTCTGCTCGCTAATGAATGCGTCGATGTAGCGCGACTTGGCGCAATTGCCGGAGCCAACGTGACCATTGCAGTTGACTCTGAAGAAACAATTCGCGCCGCATTTCGTGCGGGTCTCAAAAAAGTTGTCATCGATGTTTTCGTTGGGCTGCCGCGCTGCGGTTGTGAGCCCGACGATGCCGGGCGCCTCGCCGATTTAGCAAGGTCACTTGGTCTCACCGTGCGCGGAGTAATGGGCTACGAGGGTCACTTGATGATGGAAAAGACGGTCGACAAACAACACCAGGTGAACGCCGCAATGCAAACACTGCACGCGTGTGCAGAGATTGTTGGAGGCGACCTCATTTCTGCTGGTGGAACAGGCACCTACAAAGAACACTTAACGTCGGGCATTACCGAGCTGCAAGCTGGCAGCTACGCACTCATGGATACCCACTACGCGACCCTTGGTTTTCCCTTCATCCAGGCTGCACACGTTGTAGGAACTGTTATTTCACGATCTGCAAAATGGGCCGTTGCCGATGTTGGCTTGAAAGCTCTTGGCATGGACCACGGCAACCCCGAAGTTGACGGTTATGACGTGTGGTTCTGTTCCGATGAACACATCACCTTTGCCGTGAAGCGCGATGCAGCATCGTTACCTGCTCCAGCACCACTAGTACTCCCCCAAGTTGGTGAACGCGTTTTAATAACACCTGCACATATTGACCCAACAATGTCTCAACACGAACGCGCCTTTGTGCATCGCGAAGGCCAAGTGGTAGATGAATGGGCTATTGACCTACGTGGTTGGTAAGAACTTTCGCTAGTTCAACAAACGCTCTTCCCCGATGTGACATCGCATTCTTTTCTTCTGCTTGCATTTCAGCAAAAGTTCTTCCATCGCCAGCGTCAGGTATGAACAGCGCATCGAAACCAAAACCGCTGTTTCCTGTTTCGCGCAACGCAATTGAACCCTCGCACACACCTTCCACTACAACTTCGTCGCCATTAGGCCACAACACCACAACTGCTGTTATGAACCGGCACGTACGTGCAGTGGAATTCTCTAATGCTGTAAGCAACTTTGCTTTGTTGTCGGCATCGGTTGCTTCTTCTCCGGCGTACCGCGCCGTGCGCACACCTGGCAAGCCATTGAGCGCGTCAACAAACAACCCAGTGTCATCGGCCAGTGCCGGGCACCCCGTTGCATCCACAATGGCGCGTGCCTTTAAGCGTGCATTTCCCACCAAAGTGCTGGCATCTTCCACTACATCGGCAACCGACGTTGGTCGTGGCAACAAGGAAACTCCTTGCGGCATTAGTTGTTCTATCTCTGCAACTTTTCCTGGGTTTGCCGAAGCACACACAAGTTGCAGCGCCATTATTAACGACCCAAAGTGCGAGGAACTGGTGGCGTCGACAACACATTGCGCTGCACGGTAAAGATTTGCCCAAGCCCATGCGCTGCCAGACCTAAAAGATCATCAAGTTCACCGCGAGTAAATGCTTTTCCTTCTGCAGTGCCTTGCACTTCAACGAAACTTGCTTCGCCGCCACCTACTGGTTGCAACATCACAACGTTCATATCGACTTCGGCAGAACTGTCTTCAATATAAGGAAGGTCAAGAACGGGTTGACCATTATGCATTCCCACACTGATTGCTGCACATTGTGAATGCAACGGGTGAGCCTTAATGAGACCATTTTGCTGCACACGTGTGAGTGCATCGTGCAGAGCAATGAAGCCTCCACAAATACTTGCGGTACGTGTGCCACCATCGGCCTGCAAAACATCACAGTCGACCACTACCTGGCGCTCGCCAAGAAGTTTCATATCGCATGCTGCACGCAATGAGCGACCAATGAGACGCTGAATTTCCACCGTGCGACCACTTTGCTTGCCCTTCGCGGCTTCACGGTCAACACGCTCTGGAGACGAGCCTGGCAACATGCTGTATTCAGCAGTAACCCAGCCCTTGCCAGAGCCTTTCATCCAACGCGGCACATCTTCATCGACCGATGCCGTGCACAAAACACGTGTATTGCCAAAGGAAACCAAAACAGACCCGGCTGCCATTTCGGTGAAATCGCGCTGGAAAGTAAGTGGTCGCAATTCATTCGCTGCGCGTCCGTCTGGTCGTGTCATGTTGTCTCCTTGTTATTGAATGTTTATTTTACAATCCACGATTGAGCATCGCTCAATTCCGGACCAAAGAGTCGGCGCCCTAAATGCGCAAACCACTCTGGGTCTCCAGAGGAATAGAAAGAGTGTTCCCCAACGCGACTTGTATCTTCTTCCAACTCAGCCGCTTCAAGCATCTCTTTCACTGCAAATGCTGTTTCGTCACCCGACGACACCAGCACTACATCGGGGCCCATCACATCGCTAATAACACGAGCAAGATACGGATAGTGCGTGCACCCAAGAAGCAATGAGTCGACCCCAGCATGCACAATGGGCGCAAGTAGTCGTTGAGCAAGAAGTGTGACTTCAGGACCACTTGTTTGCCCGCGCTCTACAAACTCAACTAGCCCAGGGCACGCAGCCGACACCAGCGAAACCGAAGCATCGGCCAACCCCACTGCGTTCTCATACGCGCCAGAGTCAATTGTTCCGACCGTGCCAATAACGCCAACTTTTTTATTGCGCGTTGTTTGCACCAAAGCACTGACCCCAGGTTCAATAACGCTCACAACAGGAACCGGCAAAGTGTCTTTCAACTGCTCGAGCGCAACCGACGCCGCGGTATTGCACGCCACAACAATGAGTTTCACATCGAAATCGTTCACCAAGCTTGTGGCAATTTCATGCGCATAGCGTTGCACTTCTGCTGCAGGTTTATTGCCATACGGGTACCGACCCGTGTCGCCAATATAAACAAGGTCTTCATGTGGCAAAAGATCGATGACTGCACGAGCAACCGTCAAGCCACCAAAGCCTGAGTCAAACATTCCAATTGGCTGCACCATTCCGAGAACAGGTTAGAGCCTGGCGCATACGAGTACGGTTGCATTGTGCTTGGTGCCACTCTTCTTGCTCTTGGCGCGGCCATTTTGCACACAAGTTGGAATATTTCCATTAAACAAAGTGAAGATCGCTGGCTTGCTTTATGGGCACAAATGACCATTGCCGGAGTTTTCTGCAGTATTTTCATCATTGCTTCAGGCGGAGTTCCCCACGAGGCATGGTTATGGGCTTCATTAAGCGGCATCACCCATACGGGGTATGTGTGGTTCCTCGCTCGCGCTTACAACCTCGGAGATTTTTCTGTTACCTACCCCATTGCACGTGGGAATGGGGCAGTACTTGCTGCCATAGGAGGTGTGGTCTTTCTTAACGACCACCTCAGCATCGTCAACGTTCTTGGCATAGCAATTGCTGCAGGTGGTTTGTTCTTGCTTGCAGGACCAGCCAACAACAAGCACGTACTTGCCGCACTCTGCGTGTCTTTAACAATTGGTATCTACTCAACGATCGATAGCCACGGTTCGCGTGTTACTGGCGGCAACTTATACCCACTCACCATTTTCATAACAGGCGCTTTTTTCATTTCACTGAACGGTCTTGCATTGGGTCGCGCTCAGGAAATGAAACGTACATTGCGCACCCGATGGAAACCTCTCACGGTCACCGCATGTGCATCGGTGCTCACGTATTGGATGGTGCTCCTCGCTGTTCAACGTGCTTCTGTTGGCTACGTCACAGCAATCAGAGAATCAAGCGTGGTTCTTGCTGCACTCTTTGGATGGAAAGTGCTCAAAGAGGGAAATGCTCGACGTCGCATCACCGCTGCCGGCGTTGTATTGCTCGGCCTTGTTATTTTGGTAGCGAGTTAGAAGTAAATAATTTTTTCAGCAGCAGCTTCAGCTGCGTCGAGGTCGTCGGTGTAGGCACCAGTCGACAAGTACTTCCAGCCACCGTCACACACAATGAACACCACAACACCTTCTTCAAGGTCTTGTGCCACTTTTACTGCACCGGCAAGGCTGGCTCCGGAAGACAGACCAGCAAAAATTCCTGTTTCAGCAACAAGGCGTCGCGTCCACTCAATGCTTTCGCGCGGTCGCACCACACGCTTGCGATCGAGAAGTTCAAAGCCGTGCCAGTTTTCAAAAACAGGTGGGATGTACCCGTCTTCTAGGTTACGTAGACCTTCAACGCGCTCACCTAGTGGCGGTTCAATAGCGATGAGTTTGATGTTCGGGTTTTTCTCTTTCAAGAACTTCCCGGTTCCCATTAATGTTCCTGAAGTACCAAGACCTGCAACGAAGTGCGTAAT
>CAIOHI010000106.1 GCA_903858075.1 uncultured Actinomycetes bacterium | reverse complement strand
TTGTCGTCGTCACGCAATGCTTCGCCTTCTTCTGTTTGGTATTCCGCGCGGAAGTGACCGCCGCAACTTTCTTGGCGCTCGAGTGCATCGCGGCACATCAACATGCCGAGCTGGAAGAAGTCGTCGACGCGACCTGCTTTTTCTAACGTTTGGTTGAGGCTTTCACCGCTTCCTGTGACGCGAAGATCTTTTTTAAACTCGTCGTACAACGCAGGAAGTTCCGACAAGGCTTTTTCCAAACCTTGTTCGGTGCGCTCCATGCCGCAGTAGTCCCAAATAATTTTTCCAACTTCACGATGGAACCAATCGGGTGAACGTGTTCCGCCAATATTGAGATACCCAGCGAATCGTTCACGTGCTGCTAATTCAGCTGCTTTGAATTCAGGGTGATCAACACTCGGAATTGCCTGATTCAACATTGGAGCCAAGTAGTTACCAATGGTGTATGGCAATACGAAGTAACCATCGGAAAGACCTTGCATCAATGCAGATGCACCCAATCGGTTTGCGCCGTGGTCTGAGAAGTTTGCTTCGCCCGCTGCATACAGCCCAGGAATACTGGTCATGAGTTCGTAGTCAACCCACAAGCCACCCATGGTGTAGTGCGATGCAGGATAAATGCGCATTGGCATGTCGTACGGGTTCTCGCCGGCAATGCGCTCGTACATGTCGAAGAGGTTGCCGTAGCGCTCTTTCACAACATCTTTACCTAAGCGAGAAATTGCGTCGGCGAAGTCGAGATACACACCATTTTTCAATGGCCCTACACCCTGGCCCTTATCTACCAAACGCTTTGCCGCACGCGAGGAAATGTCTCGGGGAGCCAAGTTTCCAAACGATGGGTATAGGCGCTCGAGGTAGTAGTCGCGATCTTCTTCTGGAATATCTGCAACCCTGCGGCTCTCATCGGGGCTTTTCGGTACCCAAACACGACCGTCGTTACGCAGTGACTCTGACATGAGTGTGAGCTTCGACTGAAACTCATCGCATTGAGGAATACACGTTGGGTGAATTTGTGTGTAGCAAGGGTTTGCAAAATATGCACCCTTGCGGTGTGCGCGCCAGGCAGCCGTAACGTTGCACGACATTGCATTTGTCGACAAGAAGAATGCGTTTCCGTACCCACCAGTTGCCATGATCACAGCATGCGCTGCGTGTGAAGTAACTTCCCCGGTCATCAAGTCGCGCACAACAATTCCTGCTGCGCGACCTTCTACCGTGACCACATCAACTAATTCAGTGCGGTTAAACAGGCGCACGCCACCCAAACCAATTTGTCGTGCAAGTTGCTGATATGCACCCAGCAACAACTGCTGACCGGTTTGACCACGAGCGTAAAAAGTTCTGCTTACTTGAGCACCACCAAATGAGCGGTTATCGAGAAGACCACCGTATTCGCGAGCAAATGGAACGCCTTGGGCGACCATCTGGTCGATGATGTTGACAGACACTTCTGCCAAGCGATGCACGTTTGCTTCGCGTGAACGGAAGTCGCCACCTTTGATGGTGTCGTGGAACAAGCGATGCACGCTGTCGCCGTCGCCTTGGTAGTTCTTCGCAGCGTTAATGCCGCCTTGTGCAGCAATGGAGTGCGCACGACGAGGCGAGTCGTGAAAAGTAAATGCGTCTACTTGGTAACCAAGCTCTGCGAGCGTTGCGGCTGCAGATGCTCCGGCAAGACCGGTTCCCACCACAATCACTTTGAATTTGCGCTTGTTGTTGGGGTTCACCAACTTCACATTTTCTTTATACGAGGACCACTTATCGCCAAGTGGGCCGGCAGGGATTTTTGAGTTTATTTGTGTGCTCATGATTTTTCCTTATGTCCTGCTCTCTCAGCCGCCCACGATGCCAGCGAGCACCGCAACCGGGAATGAAACATTTCCTACAACGACGATGGTTGCAACTCCTGCTGCAATGGAACGTCGCCATTCATTGAAGCGCGGCCTATTCCAGCCCATCGACTGAAAAAGGCTCCATACTCCGTGAAAGAGATGGATTCCTAACATGATGTTGGCTGCGATATAGAACAATGCAACTGGCCAGCGTTCGAAACTGCGCACCACATTGTCGTAAACGTCGGCCTTAATAAACTCGCCATCGGCTCCGACGGTGTTCACTACGCCCCATGTGAGATCGAGCAAATGCCAAGTAACAAACAAAATCACTGTGACACCGGTGTAGCGCATTGAGCGGCTTGCAAAACTAGCAACTTGATAGTCGCGCTCACTTTGGTATTTCACTGGGCGCGCTTTGTGATTCAACTGCGTCAATGAATACGCAGCATGAATGTGTAGAGCAACCATGGTGAGCAATCCACCGCGCAAAAGCCACAACACAACGCCTTTGGGCGCAATGGGATACAACAATTCTTTGAGGAACTCTGCGTAATGGTCGAGATCTGACTGGCCGTAATACATCTTCAAGTTGCCAATCATGTGGAACACCACAAAACCAATGAGACCGATTCCGGTGAGCGCCATCACGTACTTTTTGCCCACAGCGGTGCTGTAGAGGTCGAGCAAAAACGGACGACGCTTCTTTTTCCCTACAGCGGTGCCCGTGACGGGTCCACGCTGTGATTCGAGTACTTGTGCCATCGAAGAGTGCCTTTCAAAAAAACTCGCCCGGAAAGCCGAGAAGAGCCATTGCGTTGAAAACGGTAGTCCCCACGACCCGCACAAGTGAACTTCTTCAAAAAGGGCGACACAATTCACGCCGTCTTTGTTACCCATGAGTAATAAAGCCGGACTGTTTTGTGACCATATTCGCCCTGAGGTGGGTGAGTTACCTACACTCTCAAGGTCGGAAACAAACCCTGGGGAAGGTTCGCCTTACCCCTCCATATGAAAGGTCACCCCACGTGACAGGACTTCTCGCATCAGAAGGCGGTTGGCAGGAATTTACACTGCAAGGCGGAGAGTGGCTCATTTTGCTTCTTTCTGCATTGTCAGCGTTGCTTGCCATAGCAGTTGGTTTTTACCTCATGAAATCGGTTCTCGCCGAAGACGAAGGTACGCCAAAAATGAAGGAAATCGCTTTGGCGATTCAAGAAGGCGCATGGGCATACCTCAAGCGTCAGTTTCGTACCATCGCAGTCATTCTTGTTCCTGTTGCCATCGTGGTGTTTCTCACCTCGGTGTCAATTGAGAACGCAGACGGTGTTGAAAAACTGAGCTACATAGCTTCAGGTACTTTCCGCACCATCTCATTCATCCTCGGGTGTTTTGCATCTGGTCTTACTGGTTATATCGGTATGACATTGGCAACTCGCGGAAACGTGCGAACAGCAGCTGCAGCATTAACTGGCTCCATGCCAAAGGCATTGCAAATTGCTTTCCGCACTGGCGGTATCGCAGGAATGTTCACCGTGGGTCTTGGCCTTCTCGGTGCAACACTCATCATTGCAGTGTTTCAAAACACATCATCAGCAATGCTCATCGGCTTTGGTTTTGGTGGATCACTCCTTGCGCTCTTCTTGCGCGTAGGTGGCGGAATCTTCACTAAGGCTGCCGACGTAGGTGCAGACCTTGTAGGAAAAGTTGAAGCAGGCATTCCTGAAGACGACCCACGCAACCCGGCAACTATTGCCGACAACGTAGGCGACAACGTAGGTGACTGTGCTGGTATGGCTGCCGACTTGTTCGAAAGCTATGAAGTAACACTTGTTGCGTCCATCATCTTGGGTGTTGCAGCGTTCAAGTCGGTTGACATGAACCCAGCACTCGGCTTGGTATTCCCACTCGCCGCACGCGCCATTGGTGTTATTGCATCAATCGCCGGCATCTTTGCTGTGAAGGCGAAAGAAGGCGAAACCAATGCATTGAAGCCAATTAACCGTGGCTTCTTGACAGCTGGAATTATCACCGTTATCGGAACACTTCTTCTTGCTCTTGGCTACGTCGGTAACGACTCAACAGTGATGTCGAATGTCGGTTGGCGCGTATTTGGCGCAGTACTTATTGGACTCATTCTTGCTCAAGCAGTAAGTCGTCTCACCGAGTACTACACCGGTACCGAATATGGTCCAGTACAAGAAATTGCTGAAGCAACCCAAACCGGCCCCGCAACTGTTGTTCTTGCAGGAACTGCATCGGGTCTTGAGTCATCGGTATACGCAGTAGTGGCAATTGCTCTTTCGCTCGCTGGCACATTGATGCTCGGCGGCGGCAACTTGCAGTTCTCGCTTTACCTTGTTGCTTTGTGCGGCATGGGAATGCTTGCCACCACTGGCGTCATTGTTTCAGAAGATACGTTCGGCCCTGTTTCAGACAACGCCGCAGGTATTGCCGAAATGAGCGGCGAGTTCCATGGTGAACCAGAACGCATCATGGTAAGCCTCGACGCTGTTGGTAACACAACAAAAGCTGTTACTAAGGGTTTCGCAATTGGTTCCGCAGTTATTGCGGCTGTTGCACTCTTTGCGTCGTACATTGAAACTATTGCTGGTGAACTTGGGCTTCGTTACAACGAAGGAAACCTTGCGCTTTACGGCAAGACATCCGAATTCATCGGTAACCGTCTTGAAGGTAGCGACGTGTTCAAAGCTATTGAAACGCAAATCAACGTTGCCGATGTGAAGACCTTCATTGGTCTCCTCATTGGTGGCTCGGTTGCATTCCTCTTCTCTGCACTTGCAATTCGCGCCGTTGGCCGTACTGCTGCTGTAGTTGTACAAGAAGTGCGTAACCAGTTTGCAGACGGTGGCATTATGGCCGGAACCAAAAAGCCCGACTACGGCCCAGTTATCGACATTTGTACAGCAGCATCTTTGCGCGAGCTCACCACTCCTGCACTTCTTGCAGTACTCACCCCAGTCATCGTTGGATTCGGTATTAACTACTCCGCTCTTGGTGCATTCCTTGCGGCAGTAATTGTGACCGGCCAACTCATGGCGAACTACCTCAGCAATGCTGGTGGTGCATGGGACAATGCCAAGAAGTACATCGAAGACGGACACCATGGCGGCAAGGGCAGCGATGCTCACAAAGCTGCAGTTATTGGCGACACCGTTGGTGACCCGTTCAAAGACACAGCGGGTCCTGCATTGAACCCGCTCATCAAAGTAATGAACTTGGTATCACTCCTTATTTTGCCAGCTGTTATCAGCTTGCGCGATAACGATGGTGCACGGTTTGCTATTGCAGGTGCAGCGCTCGTCATCTTGATTGGCGCACTCGCCTTCTCAAGTCGCAAGGCGCCAGCACTTGTTGGCTCATCTGTAGCTAAGTAATTCCGAACTACGCAACACCATGCTCGCCCTCTTCAACATTCACAACCGGTTGAAGAGCGGCGGGCTGGTATTGCTCGGAGACCAAGTCAGATATCGGTAAGGCCATGAGCACCGTTCGCTACCTCAGCCTCGACTGGATTGAAGCAATTGGCACACGTGCTGCAGAGAATGCACACTTACAGTCACTCGGATCCACCTTGAATATTGGCATTACCCAAATGGTCAGCGACGGCCCAGAAGACACGGTGTTGTATCACCTTCAAGTAAGAGACAGTGCCGTCACATTTGGTGCCGGCCCAGCCGACCCAGAACATGTACGTCTTGAACAAGAATGGGAAACTGCCGTTGCGGTAGCTACTGGCGAAATGGCTGCCGAAGATGCATTTATAACGGGCGCAATACGCATTGGCGGTGACGCACAAATGCTTTTGCAAAGCCAAGAAGTTTTTGCTGCGCTCGACCCCATCTTCGAAGAAGTTGCGCAAATAACCGTCTACAAATAGTTGCCCGATTTCAATGCAAGATACGTTGCCTCGGCATTATTTTCTTCAACTTGCGCAGCGTCATTGGCAAGCGGGTTCACCCACACGGCCACAATGAGTGCAAGGTCATGTAAATCATTTGTACCAAAGACGCCGTTGTCACGAGCTTTTTGCACGCCCCGCGCCACTCCATGCTGAGCAGCGCCCCATGTGAGATCACCATGACGTTCGGTTTCAATGGTTGCTTTATTAACAAAAAGCGTCATTGGTTGCAGTGGTTGGTTTGGTGCAGCAACCGCCACAAAACGCGTATGCCCAGCGCTTGGCGTTGCTAAACCTGTTGCCCACGCAGTTCCTACTGCGCCTTCTCTGTCGCCAAGCACTGTGTTGATATGCGCGGCGTTGGTTCCTTCTCCGACGAATGATTCTCCGTATTCAGATTTCATTGAGGCAACCTTCCATATCTCGAGAGCTTCAATTCATCTGACGAATCGGTGCCACTCTTTGTGTCGTAGGCCAACAGAGCAACGATACGCAAGGTGCTCCCCTGAATAGGTGTCACTTTGTGTAATGACGTACGACCATTAAAAATCATGAGCGTGCCGGCGTGCATTGGCTCTACACGAACACGATCATGCGCATTGCCCGATAACACACTTTGCACACCGTCATAATTTTCATCGGTTGCCGTACGAAGTTTTTGTGCATTTTCAAATTCGCCACCTGCTTGCGATGGTTGCAATGCAAGCGACACCACGAAGTCGGTCATATCAAAATGCCAGCCCAATTGGTCACCTTCGCCCATGACTGCAAGATTCAATGCTCCGAAAGGATCGGCGTACCGGTACAGCTTTTCTTGCCCAAGAACACCGGCAACAAAAGTCATGAGTTCATCGGACTCATACAATTCACGTACCGCATGATGTGCTGGTACATGGTCATAAGCAATCACTTCCACTGCAGACGACTGCACGGTACGGCGGGGGTGACCCACAGGAAAAGAGTCGTCTGGAGCGCTCAAATAAGCGGTTTTATGAGACTCCGAGCGGTGTGCCAGCGCAATGAGTTCTTCAGTTTCTGCCACCATGCGCAGAACTACATCGCGCGAAATGAAGTCTGGCAACACCACAACGCCATCATGCTGAAATGTTTCACGTAGTTGCGTAATGGTCTGAAAATCAGAAAGCGGCCACTCGTTCGTATTCACGAGGGCCGCTACTGACATTACAAATATTTTCGTTAGTGCTAGATCAGCCCAAGTTCACGCACTGCGTCGCGCTCTTCAACAAGCTCTGCAACCGATGCGTCAATTTTTCCTCGGCTGTATGCATCGATGTCGAGACCCTGAACAATTTTGTATTCACCGTTCTTGCACACACATGGGAAAGAAGAAATGAGTCCTTCGGGTACGCCATATGAACCATCGGAGGGAACCGCCATTGAGACCCAATCGCCTTCTGGCGTATCGGTAGCCCACGAGCGAACGTGGTCGATAGCGGCATTTGCTGCCGAGGCTGCCGATGACAAACCGCGAGCCTTGATGATGGCAGCACCACGCTTGGCAACGGTGGGAATGAAAGTTTCATCGAGCCATTGTTGATCGTTCACGGCTGCTGCTGCATTTTTACCATCAACTTCGCAATGGAAAAGATCTGGGTACTGAGTAGTGGAGTGGTTGCCCCAAATGGTCATCTTCTTAATAGACGACACTGGCTTATTGAGTTTTGCTGCCAGTTGTGAAATAGCGCGGTTGTGGTCGAGGCGAGTCATTGCTGTGAACTGACCTGGGTTCATTCCCTTTGCGTTATTCATTGCAATGAGAGCATTGGTGTTTGCTGGGTTGCCCACCACAAGCACTTTGATGTTCTTTTTTGCATTCGCAGCAATTGCTTGACCTTGTGGTTTGAAGATGCCACCGTTTGCCGACAACAAGTCGGCGCGCTCCATGCCGTCTTTACGAGGCATTGCGCCAACAAGCAGTGCAACATCGGCATCGCCGAAAGCAACATCTCCTGAATCGGTGCACACCACTTGCTGAAGAAGCGGGAATGCGCAGTCTTCAAGTTCCATCTTGACGCCCTCAAGGGCTCCAAGTGCTGGAGTGACTTCAAGCAACTGCAAAATGATGGG
>CAIOHI010000105.1 GCA_903858075.1 uncultured Actinomycetes bacterium | reverse complement strand
TGGCTTACTGCACGTGCAAGCTTCTGCATACGGCGATGAAAAGCGGTTGTTGCTGCGTGTGCCTGCTGCCCAAATTGCACCCATTGCAGTGTCGTACTTGGTGATGGTGGCTTTTCCTGTTGCAACACTTTTTGCCTTAGGTGGCGAAGTGTGGTGGCTTGCTGCACTGTGCTTGGTTCCAACGGTTCTCATTTTTCGCGTGATACCAAAGCGCCTACATCGTTTTTCACGGCGCTGGTTGGTAGTTGTTCCTGCTGGTGTTGTGGTGCACGATGAACTGTTGCTTGCAGAAACATTCATGGTGCGCACTACTGCTGTTACTCGCGTTGAGTTGAACGCAACAAGTGGCGAAGCCCTGAACCTCACTGGCGACATTGCAGGTGTGCGACGCCACATGGTGCTTGTTGTTCAATTGCGCGAGGCGGAAAAACTTGCGCTGAGCCCGTACCTGGCAAAAATGTTGGGCACGCTCGACGCGTTGCACGTACAGAGTTATGCAGTTGCGCCAACGCTGGCTGGCCATGCACTTGCTGCATTAACCAAACCGCCCGCAACTACATAAGAGTCGCTGGGGTCGTACAGCACGGCGCTTTGCCCAGGTGCAATACGACGATGTGCTTCGTGCAACGTAAGTTGCACGCGATTGTCGCTTAAAATTTCTGCGGTACATGGCAACGACGCACCATGAGCGCTGCATTGCACGCGGTATTCGCCAGCTACTGCTTCGCCCGACGCCCACACCATGGCTTGTAGCGCAACACCGGTACGCATGAGGTCGGCATCGGAACCAACCACCACAATGCGATTCGCGGTGTCGACATCGACCACGAAACGCTTCTCTTCGGTTTTGTATAAACCAATGCCACGGCGCTGGCCGATAGTGACCATTTCTACCGAGTCGACTTCGCCCACTTGCTTGCCTGCCATGTCGACCACTTTTGCAGGGTGAAAAGGAATGCGGTCGCCAAGGAAAGTTTCACGGCCACCTGTTGACGTAATGAAACATACGTCTTGACTATCGGGCTTGCTTGCGGTGCGTAGACCCAGGCGCTCTGCTTCTTTGCGCACTTCTGCTTTGGTCATGTTGCCCACGGGGAAAAGCGTGCGCTGCAATTCACGACCCGCAAGCATGTGCACTACGTACGACTGATCTTTGGCGTCGTCGGCACCGCGGTGCACTCGCATGTCGCCAAGCGGGTTTGCAACAAGACGTGCATGATGGCCAGTTGCCACTGCATCGAAACCCAGAGCATCGGCACGTTCGGTGAGGCGCGCAAATTTCAAACCACGGTTGCATTCAATGCAGGGGTTCGGAGTGGTTCCTTCGGCATGAGCAGCAATGTATGGCTGCACCACTTGTTCGTTGAAGTCTTCGCTGAAGTTGAAAACCAAATGGTCGATACCAATTTGCTGAGCTACTCGTCGCGCGTCGTCAACATCGGACACAGAGCAACAGCCCGTATCGCTCTCGCCGCCCCACAACCGCATGGTGACACCCACAACATGATGGCCGTCTTGTTTCAAGAGGGCAGCCGCAACTGATGAGTCGACCCCTCCAGACATCGCCATGAGAACTTTCATGGAAGGGAGTCTAGGAGCGTTGATGCTCGCGCAGGCGGGCTACTGCCCTACCCAAAGTGCCCAGAGCCTGAACGATGTCGCCAGACGTGGTGGTGTGGCCAAGGCTGAGGCGTAGAGCCCCTTGGGCACGCTCGCGGGGCACGCCCATTGCGGCCAAAACATGCGATGGTTCCATGGCGCCACTGGCACAGGCTGAAGCGGCCGAAGCGCACAGGTGCTCTTCATCGAGCAGGAACAACAGTGCTTCGTTTTCTACCCCTTCAACACAGACGTGAACAATGCCGGGAACAGACACCTCGTTGGGCACGGTTTGGTGTACGCCGCCAATGTTGTGCAGGCCGGCAAGAAGTTGCTCTTTCAATTCCATGACGCGCAGGTTTTCGTTGTGGCGCTCGGTTGCTGTTGCAGTGAGAGCTGCAGTTGTTGAAGCGATACCGGCAACGTTGTGCGTGCCACTACGGCGATCGCGTTCTTGACCGCCACCAAAAATGAGTGGTTCAAGATGCACACCATTGCGCAAATACATGATGCCGCTTCCCTTTGGCCCACCGAATTTGTGTGACGACAAAGTGAGAATGTCGACGAGTGAAACTAAGTGAGCGAGGTCGACCCAACAAGCGCCTTGCACTGCGTCGGTATGCAAAATTGCGGTGGGGGCATAGCGGCGAACAATGCGCGACACTTCTTCCATGTTGGTAATGGTGCCCACTTCGTTGTTTACAGCCATGACCGACACCACAGGCTTCACGCCTTCTGCATGCAGTCGAGTGAGTGTTTCCATGAGCGCATCGAGGTTGATGGCACCTTGCGGGTCGGCACCCACCACTACGCCACCAACGTGTTCTACACAATGCAGAACGGCATGATGCTCACTTGCCGAGCACACTGCTTGTGTTGCTACGCCTTGCGATTGCAACCGACGAATGGCGCCGAGTATGGCCGCATTTGCGCCTTCGGTGCCACCGCCAGTGAAAATAATTTCGCCTGCATGGCAACCAAAGACATCGGCAACATCGTCGCGGCATTCATCGAGCACTTTGCGTGCGTCGCGAGCAAAGCGGTGCGAACCCGACGGATTGGCGTATTGCACATTGAGAAATGGCCCCATGGCTGCAATGGCTTCAGCGCGCATAGGCGTGGTGGCTGCATGTTCGAGATACACCACTTCGTTTGCCATACTTGCAATCTATCTCTCGATGCGCTGTACTAGTTCCGTGAG
>CAIOHI010000104.1 GCA_903858075.1 uncultured Actinomycetes bacterium | reverse complement strand
TTCCATAACAATCTCGAAGCGGCTGAGGAAATTGCCTTGCAACTACGTTTGCGCGACATTGGCGGCATCATTGTCATCGACTTCATCGATATGGAAATTAAAGAAAACCGTCGCAAAGTTGTCGATTCATTCCGTTCGGCTTTGTCGCGTGACAAAACTCGTACTCAAGTTCTTGATGTCTCAGATCTGGGTCTTGTGGAAATGACAAGGAAGCGCATTGGAGAGGGCCTCCTCACTAGTTTTGCTACTCCATGTCCCGATTGCGATGCACGAGGCATCGTGGTTGACTACGGCCTCATTGGCTAAATCTCTTGCACTATCGCCATTTCAAACCCTCTGGGGGTTGGTTTGGCGAGTTCACCACTTATATGATGGGAAATCGCTATGTACGCAGTCATCGCCTCCGGCGGAAAACAAGAAAAAGTCGCTCAGGGCGAAAAGGTCCAGGTCGAACTTCTCGGCATTGCCGATGGTGAAGAGGTGCGTTTCGCACCGGTTCTTTTCGTCGATGGCGACACCGTCCTTGCGACACCCGACCAGTTGAAGGGCGTCAGCGTTATTGGCCGCGTCATCGGAACTGTTGGCGGACCAAAAATTGATGGTTTTACCTACAAGCGCCGCACCAACCAGCGCCGCCGCTTTGGACACCGTCAAAAATATTCTGTTGTTGAAATCACTTCTATCGCGAAAGGCTGACCATGTCGAAGACCAAAGGCGGCGGCTCTACACGTAACGGCCGCGACTCAAACGCTCAACGCCTCGGAGTAAAAGTATTCGATGGCACCACCATTCACGCCGGAACCATTTTGGTCCGTCAGCGTGGAACTCGCTTTCACCCAGGAAAAAATGTAGGCATCGGCAAAGACGACACCTTGTTTGCTCTTTCCGAAGGCAGTGTGAAATTTGGCGAACGTCGTGGCCGCAAGGTTGTTGACGTCGTTCCTTTCGCTTCGTAGTTTTTTAAGGCGTAATGCCGCGCGGAAGTTGATTGTCGCGCCAGTTCAGCAACTGTTGCGCCTGCGTAAAAGCGTATTGGTCGGTCATGCCACCGACGTACTCCACAATGACGCGCATGCGATGCTCTGCGTCGTGCGCAGCCTCTGCCCCTTGTACAAGATGTGGGGAGGCCCTGTAGTGCTCTACGAGGGCTTGTAACAGTGTGATGACAGATTGTGCTTGAGCTTGAGATTCGGGGCGTAAGTACACACGCTCGTAGTTGAACTGGCGAAATGCTCCAAGCGCTTCAGCGATGTCTGCATTCATTGCAATGCGGGTTGTTTGCATGGTTGCATTCACCATGCCGTTGATGAATGCTGCGAGTTGTTGGCCGCGTGTGGTGCCACAGCGCTCTTGCACGATTGCCGGAAGTTCGTGCGGGAAAACAATGCCGGCTGCAACTGCATCTTCGAAGTCGTGACAAACGTAAGCAATGCGATCGGCCCACGACACCACTTCGCCCTCGGGAGTAAGAGGCGCAGGGCGTGACCAAGAGTGGTTACGGATGCCATCGAGTGTTTCGCGGCAGAGATTTAATGGTTGCAAGGTGACGTCGGCACCCCATAAAGCGTGGTCGTATCCACCAACGATGTAGGGGCTGAGCGCATCTTCACTGGCGTGGCCACCAGGGCCATGGCCGCAGTCGTGCCCAATGGCAATTGCTTCGGTGAGTGCAACGTTGAGCCCGAGTGCGCGAGAAATTGCGGTTGCTACCTGGGCAACTTCAAGAGCATGGGTAAGGCGCGTGCGCTGGTGGTCGTCGGGAAAGACAAACACTTGGGTTTTGCCGGCAAGGCGACGAAAAGCGTTGGCGTGCAAGATGCGGTCGCGGTCGCGTTCGAAGCATGTGCGATAGAGGTCGGGGGACTCTGGAGTGGCTCGCACGCCAGACCCCATGGCCAATGTGGCAAGTGGGCTATAGAGATGTGCTTCATTTTCTTCACGTTGTTCGCGTGTAACCACGCTCTGTGACCCTGTGCTTGCCGTTGAAGTGGCGTGGGCAAAGCGAACCGTGGCTGGGCTGTGAGGCAATATGTGCCCCGCCATGGTGGATGCCCAGGTGCTCGCGCGGTCTGGGGAGGGGCCTTGCGTGTCATGTGCCATGAAATGAACGATACGACATGGGTGTCTCACAACTAGCCTGCAAAGAACCATGAGCGCATTTGTCGATGAGTCCCAATTAAACGTGCGCGGCGGTGACGGCGGAGCTGGCTGCGTCAGTTT
>CAIOHI010000103.1 GCA_903858075.1 uncultured Actinomycetes bacterium | reverse complement strand
TTCTTTAGTTGCAAGATGCAATGTTCCGCCGTTGAGCGGGCGATATGTCTCAAATTTCTGAAGCCGTGGCGCAATCTCGATTTGCCATGAATGTGGGTTCACGGTCATCAGATTCGCGTCGAAAAGCGCGTGGAAATCGCGTCGAAGCAACATGCCGCCATCTAGATGATGCTCGCCTGTCTGAGCAAATGAATTGATATGGGCTGCCTCGAGGACCTGTGGTGGCTGCTCGCCGGAGAAGGCGCATATCTCGCCGTATTTCTTCATCATTTTGAAACGAAATTCTCGCTGACCACGACGTCTGCGAACCGTTGCCTCGACATGCCCACCAAGAATGACGGCCGCTTCTTGTTCTCCGATATCAACAGACAAATCAACATCTCTGCCGGAAATAGTTTCTAGAAATGGCATCAACTTGTTTCGATCTAGAGGTCGAATGGCGTTAAAAGTGTCGCGAGTTTTGATTATGAGTTCCAGCTCCGTGCGATACACGGGGCGAGCTGCTTCAGTCCATGTGTTGGCGTAGTACGCGCGAAATGCAGTTACCGATTCTTGGGAAACGTGAGCCTCGTAATCCTCAAATTCAAATTTGCAATTTGAGCATTTGTTAGCAGGCGAAATTGTCTTGCGTCGCGAAAAGTTGGTTTTTCGGCATTGCGGACATCGGGCAATCTCTTTCGGGGAATTTTCCGCTACTTCTATGTATTCGACAAAGCCCCATCCGGCGACATGGTTATCTTCACGAACGATAATCAGATCTCCAACTGAGACCTGACGACTATTGCCGACGTTCGAGTCGTAGGAATAGTAAATGCCGGCGGAGTCGTCGTAGCCACGGTTTGCAGCCCAAGATCGCTCGGCGTCACTTTTCATGACGAAGACCCAGGCTCGGTCGCCGACTGCCGTGTTCATATGGCAACACTAGTTATGTACGGGGAGCTGAAATTCAATTTTCTGAAACTTGTTTCTCTGAGAAGGTGGCGTCTTAGGTCCCTCGTCTTGAAACGTTTTCGATTTTTCACACCACTTGAGCTGATGAGTCAGGCGGTTCCCTTTAACAATCAGCATGCAGCCCATAGATATAGGACAGACGTTGGATTAATGAACTGACCTGCGGACCTAGGAATCCCTGCCTTGTCCTCGAAACGATTCAAAGCACTACGAGTTTTTGATCCATAAATGCCATCGATTGGGCCAGGGTTGAATCCCCAAAACTTCAAGTTCGCTTGAATCTTCCCGACTTCGCCGCGTGTGAGAGTACTGCTCCAAGTATTTACGCATGAAGCTATAAACCATGTTGGGGTCGCTGGAGCTCGATAGGACCCGCCGCCGCCACCGCATCCGCGGTGACAGTGATAGGTGCCAGCACAGCTTCCAACATTGCAATTGTGACCACCGTTGCTATCGAGACCTCCTCCGTGGGCCGAAGCCTCAGGCAGAGAGATGCCGAATGACAAAATCACAGCCAGAAAGGTGACGCTCGCTGCGCTAAAGATCTTGCGAATTAGCTGCTTAGTAGACATACGAACTCCTATGCACAATTGGCTTTCTCTGCTTAATGGGCGGAGAAGAATTTCTGTATAAAGCAAACTTAGTGACAACTGTCCTGGACATCGCTAGTCGAGCTACTTAACGCTCTGACGTCTGTGCACCAGGCTGCCGGAAGGCCAGGTGAGTCCTTATCTGCCAGTTGACGGGGAACGGTTCTCTGGCATCGAAGCGTCGACCGTCGGCGAAGGTGAGACTCGTGGCGCTGAACCCATTTGTGGGCGGCCAAATGATTGGTTCTTGCAACTTGCGTCAGCATGAGTTCTTTAAATGACTAACCCGGGCTTAGGGTTCGTAGCACTCTTCCACCATGTCTGTGTGTTGAGTGGGATCAGCGTCGTAGTAGGAGCAGATTTCGTTTGGGTTTTAGGGGCGTGGTTCTGGCGGATTGGTGACGCTGTCATAAACTGACCATGCCAAAAGCGCGATGAACCCCCAGAAGAAAATGCGTCCCCAGTTGACGTCGGTTTTCATTTTTCCCTCTCGTCGTTCAGTACATCAGGAGACTAGAGCCTCATGGTTGGCGCCTAATCCCACAGTCCAACAGGTTCGGCTTCAATCGGTGATGCGCAGATCGGGCAGTTGTCACCGTGGTCAATTGGTTCAATTGATTTTCGGCAATATGGGCACTTCAAACTGGTTTCTTCAAGGTTCATGTTCCTTCTCAACTTTTTCAACACATAGCGGTGGCAGTTGTAACACGCACACAGTTCAGAGCCAATGCCCATCATCCCGACACCCACATTTTCGATGCGAAGAATTGGGCATTTTTTACACCAATAGCTGATCATGTGTCCCATGAGTATTGTTCCTTTCGTTCGCCAAGTGGTCACTGATCGTTCGAACAGGCGATGTTTCGAACGGCTGATTCACATCACTCATTCGAAACAATGATTGTGTCGCCATATTGCTTGTACTTGCAGTTCGGGCATGTCACCGACGTCGCCTCATCGATTTCTTCATCGGTCCATTCTTCCCCAAGTGACAAGTTGATCGACCCTCGAATCGTGTCGGTAA
>CAIOHI010000102.1 GCA_903858075.1 uncultured Actinomycetes bacterium | reverse complement strand
CTCACCAGCAGTGACCCCGCCGACCTTGCTCGCCAAATGACCGAGCGTTCCGCTCAGGGTTGGGAAATTCTGCAAATTGTTACTAGTGGCACCAACATCACCGCCTTCGCCCGTCGCGCAGCCGTTACTGCACAAGTGTCCACACCGTCTGTTGTAAGCACTCCTGCTACATCGGCCACATGGAGCAGCACAACTGCCTCCACTGCGGCAAGCACTCCAGTGGTTACAAGTGCGGTCAACACATCAGTTGCTTCAAGCGTCGGCGATGCCGCTGCTCCTGCCAATTGGTACGCCGACCCAGCAGGTCGTTTTGAACTTCGCTACTGGAATGGCTCCGCGTGGACCGAGCATGTGTCACGCAATGGTCAGCAGTCCGTCGACCCACCTGTTGCCTAACTCGGCACTCGTTTTTCGAAACACTCTTCACTCAATATGCGCATCACTTCACTTGGCCACGCCGGCATGCTCATTGCCACATGCGACATCACCATCTTGTGTGACCCGTGGTTTGAGCCTGCATTTTTCGGGTCGTGGTTTCCCTTCCCGCGCAACGACCAGCTTGCAAGCGACATCACTGCAGCAATAGAGAACCCCAACTATCTCTATATCTCTCACATTCACGGCGACCATCTTGACGAAGCGTTTCTTACGAACCACGTCAACAAAGAAACACCTGTGTTGTTGCCCGACTTCCCCACACGCGAGCTGGAACGCACATTAGGAAAACTGGGCTTTCGCAATTTCATTCGCACACAAAATGGCATTGCTGCACCACTCGTCAATGGTGTGAGTGTTGCCATTCATATTGAGTCGAGCATTAGCGACGGCCCCGGTGGCGACTCTGCGTTGGTTGTAAAAGACGGCGACACCATTGTGGTCAATCAAAACGACTGCCGCACACACGACCTCACTGCGCTTGCATCGCACGGCAAGGTCGATGCACACTTCGTACAATTTAGTGGCGCCATTTGGTACCCCATGGTTTACGAAATACCCGAAGAAGAAAAGCGTTCACTTGCCGCTGCCAAAGTGGAATCACAATTTGCTCGCGCACTTGCTTATGTCGACAAAGTTGATGCACGTGTTGTAGTACCAAGTGCTGGTCCACCGTGTTTCTTAGACCCCGAGTTGTTTCACCTCAACATGGTGACGGGAAATGAAGTTTCCATTTTCCCGCATCAACCAGAATTCGTTGCACGCCTCGCTGCTCACAATCGCACAGGCATTCTCAATATGCCTGGCACTGTTATTGATGTGACCCCCAGTGACATTGGCGTTACTCACCCAGTCAGCGACGAAGCGCTGAACAATGTTTGGAACAACATTGGTGAGCACCTTGCCGCATACCAAAAAGACTGGCAGCCATGGCTCACAGCGCACAAGGCCACATGGCTTGCGCCCACCGAGAAACTGCTGGCCAATATTCAAAGTTGGTTCCGCCCTCTTCTTGCCATGTGCCCCACGGTGTCTATGGGTGCTGGCGGTAACTGCCTCATTCAAACGGTGAGCGCACCTGGTGCCGAACCCACTGCCGACGACCTGGGCATTTACATTCACTTCGAATATGGCGATGTGCAGAAATACACCAACCAGCCCTACAAGTACCGCTTCATTATTCAGCGTGAGTTGTTAGAAACCGTTGTTGCAGCAAAGGCAGTCGACTGGTCGAACGCGCTTTTCCTCTCGGCACGATTTCGCGCCTGGCGCGATGGAGATTTCAACGAAAATCTTTATAATTTTTTCAAGAGTTTGTCTGTTGAACGGATGAGCCGCACCGAAATAGAAGCGTACCGACGAGCAACAGAGCCAACCATGTCACAAGATGAAGTTCAAGTAGGCGATTACATAGTGGAGCGTTTCTGCCCACATCGTCAAGCAGACCTTTCCACATTCGGATCCATTGAAGGCGACGAACTCGTGTGCTCGTTACACGGTTGGCGCTTCGACCTTGCCACAGGAAACTGCAATAGCTCTGTTGGCAAGAGCATCAGCATTCGTAAGCGCGCTTAGCGCAGGCTTTATTTCCGCTTGCGGCGGAACTTGTCGACAAAACTCAAAACTTTGCCCGCAAAATCATTCGACAAATTGAATCGGCGCTTTGCCCAGTCGAATGCTTGCAATGCTTTCTTGTCGGCATAAATAAGCACACGTTTCGCACCATCATCTGGGCGTGCTTTGTAGTTCGTGGAATGCACCACCGGCGCATCTTCTTCCGTGAAGTAATACAGCGCCAACGACTGACGTGCCACACCAACGGGTGACGTAAGTGGGTCGGGGTGACCGTGAAATGAATCGGCATCGGTATTAAAAATGAGTACGCGGTTCCCAATAGGCGCAACGCGCTTGTCGCAACGCTTCATATCGCGTGTCCACAACTCGAGGTCACCACCATATTCAGGCAACCAATTCTCGTTGCAATACAACAGCAAGTTCACGCGCCGGCTCCAATGCCGTTTGTGTGGATGCACCGAAAAGTCGGCATGCATGTTTAAGAATCCACCCGTAATGGTTTGGTGCATTCCTCCGCCTTCAAAGGAAGGGTCGGCAATGAGGCCACTAATGCCCGTTAACTGTTCCAGGTAAGCAATAAATTCAGGTGAGTTCAATGCCTCTGTTACCTGCTGAATCGTGGTACCCCATGTTTCACTGCGTGGGTTCGCAAACTTGCGCTCATTCACGTGTGCGTAGTTGGTCCACTTGCTGGGGTCTACTGCGGGAAACTCTGTGAGTACTGCAGCAAAAACATTTGGCTGTAAAAAGTTCTCTATGACCGTGTGTGCAAAGGGAGAAGCAGTCGCATAGGTGCTCTCGCTCAATGCATTTTCTAATGCAGGCGCATTAACAACTGATTCAAGACCGTTCAGTAAAATTTTGGATCTCCCAGATCGGTCTAACGCTTCAACTCGTACAAGAACTGATACGCAAACAACTGCGGGCGTAATTTCACCAACGCACGGTCAATTGCTCGAATGGGCTTCAGCTTCTTCGACAACTTGCCTGCACCACCGCGGTCGGCTACATCGAATGGCAAACCAGTGGCACCCACACGATGCACGGTATAGCCGGCTTGTTTCGCCAAACGCTCAAAGCTACGTCGCGTAAAGAATCGCACATGGGTGCGGTCGAGAATGCCGCGGTGGTCGTAATCAAACATGCCAAAAACGGTGCGAATGCGTGGGTACCAATGCCCAAAGTTCGGAATGCTGGCAAGCACTGCTCCACCTGGAGCTAACCGTGGTGCAAGTTCGGCAAGAAGCAACTCAGGCTGGCGCACATGCTCAAGCACATCGGCGCACACCACAACATCAATTGCTGTAGGTAAGCCGTCTGGCAAACCGGCATCGAGGTTTGCTTGAATGAACTTGTCGACACGCCCAAAAACTTGTGGGTGTTCTTCAAGGTCAACACCGGTCACGGTGTAGCCCAAGCTTTTCATTTGCATCGAGAGCAATCCGTCGGAGCAACCAAGGTCGAGCACTTCGCCAGAGTTACGCCCCGACAAATACTTCACAATTTGCCCATGTGACGACAATGGATCGCTCTTGTATTCGTAGGCAACATCGCCTTGCAACTTCTCATCGTGACCAAAACCCATTTTGCGCAACCGATATTGCGTGGAGTGCTTAAACAAATCTTTGGCGTACTTCATGCCATCGACGTAGCAAATTTCGTCGCCGTAATAGGTGGGAATTGCAATCTCCACAATTTTTGAGTTGATGTCGAGCAACTGCAAAATAATTTGTGTATCGAAATCAAAACCATCGGAGTTTTTCGCCAGTGCAATTTTCTGCAACGTCGATACGCGATACGCGCGGTAGCCGCTGTGCCACTCGGTGAGGCTTGCACCCGTCATGGCATTTTCATAGCGCGTGAGAATTTTGTTGCCCACATATTTGTACAGCGGCATGCCACCTTTGCGTGCTGCGCCACTATTCATCATGCGCGACCCAAAAACTGCGTCGGCGCCATCTTCCACAATGGGCTTCACCATCTCGGCCATCAGTTCGGGGGCGTACTGGCCATCGCCGTGCAACAACACCACCACGTCGAGGCCCATTTCGGCGGCTAACTGATAGCCGGCCTTTTGGTTACCCCCGTAACCCAAGTTCACTGGGTGGCGCACAATGTGCAGTGGCAAGTGGTCGTTCGAACGCTGGTAGGCCAGAGCAACCTCATGAGTAGCATCGGCACTGGCATCGTCACACACCAATACTGCAGCCATTTCAACAGCAACATCGTGTGGAATGCGGTCGAGAACCTTCTCTAGTGTGGTTTCTGCGTTGTAGGCAACAACCACAACACCTATACGTAGACCACCGAAAAGCCCTGACATTGCATTTAGGTTACTACTTCACTAACGAGAGTTGAACGTTTACCTGCTCTTTATCGTGCTGTAAATACACCACATTGCTTTCCCAGCCATACCAAGTTGGGCACGACCCTGCCCGCGCAGCCGCCAAGTTTTTCGGGCGTAGTGAGGAAAACTCAATGGCCCGGTTGCTGTCGCTTCCCACGTCGTACAACGAGAAATGGTCGTTGCTGAACCCAAAGTCTGAGTACGCAATAATCCAGTTGTATCCGCGGTAGTTCTCAGGAAGCGTTACTTTTTCCACATACTTACGTGTGGCACCCACTTGCAATTTACCATCAGGCGAGGTGTCGAGTTGCACGCCATATTCACCGACGGTGTCATTTACTCCTGCTGGCGCAACATAAGGAATAGCGGCACGAACACCGGCAGCATTCACTTGTTCAACTGTCACCAAGTTTGTGTCGCTAATGTTTCCCGCAACAGGAATATCAAAACGGAACCCCGATTTTTTACCGGTCACCACCCCGCGAATAGCTAAGTCGGGTCGCTCACTTGAACTCGGGCCAGAAATGAGCAGCGTGTTGTTGTACTTCACTTCAATAGTGACTGCTTCATCATCGCTGGTATGTGCCCATCCAAAGACGGTCAGCATTCCCTTCACGGGTTCACTTATTACTGGCACTCCAGGCTTGGTAGGAGCAAAGGTCAGATAGTTCGACGCGGCACCCCAGTTACATGTGTTCAAACTACGCAATGAGGAAAGTTTCTCGGCACCACTTTGTGCAGGAACCGCATCAACAGGCAATCCTTTCCCAGGCGCTAGGTCGTTACGCAAGAAGAGTACGTTGCCAAAGTTTTTGCCACCAATAGTTGTCCACGGTGAATAGTTCTTCAGCAGATACTCACTAATGGCCCAGTGCCGCACCGAGTTCGACAAGTCGTCCCACGTATCAATTGCGCTATCCCAGCCATACGACACCACTTCAGGTTTCTTCTTGCGTAACGCTGTGATGACTTCATTTTGTGCAGCCACTGAAGAAGCCTGTAGTACATAGCTGTAACGCGTCAGGGGTTTTTTATTCAATAAAAAGTTGTATACCGTCGTCATATTGCTGAAGTCATAAATTTTCGCTCGCATGCCAATATTGCTTTCTAGGAAAGTGCGCAACTGGCGATAGTTATCTAAGAACTCGCCTTCTTGCGAATAGCCCACCCGAGGGAACTCTGGTTTTTGTGCAGTCACAGGCTGTACACGTCCACCAGCATTGTGCACCCGAGCGTTCAGCACATCGGCCGTGGTCATAAAGGGAAACAGCAACGCCACAGTGAGCACACCAAAAGCAACGGTATGCATTGCGGTTTTTCGGTGTGAAGAGGTACATGCAGCTTGCACAGAATCGCTTATTGTTCCCACCACTCGCGTCACCACATAAAAGAGCAACGGCATCGCCACAATGAGCGACTGGAAAAAATGTGAGTCGGGCCTATTGAGCGTCTTTTGCATAAAGAGTAAATTGCCAACTGCCAGTGCTATTGCAACCCAGTCTTCGTTGCGCAGCGCTCGGTGTGTACGAATGCGCCATACCGCAAACCACAGCACAAGAAGAATGGCAATGCCAATAGCAAAGAGCACTGTCCACTCTGTGCCCCAACCAAACTCAGCCAACGTTGGCCACCTATTCAGTGGTATTCCTGTTTCAATGTGCCATGTAAAAGGAAACGTGCGCCACCAATTGATATACCCCTTCAGCGCGCCGTAGCGCCACATCACGGCTGCACTTGCAATGAGTGCAGCAATGACTCCACCTGCCGCATACAACGTGGAATGAAAAAGTGCCGCAAGGTCGCGCAATGAATAACGTTTCCACCTCAACTGCACTGCATCGCGCAAGAACACGGTGAAACATGCGGCGGCTGCAAACACCACCATCTCAGAACCTGCAATAACCGCATACGTGAGTGCAGCACCAAAAAAGAGCGCTCGCACCCAACTGGTTTTGCGCACAAAGAGCAATACGCCCACGGTGACAACCGCGATCGAAGCGAAGCGGTACACAAACAACATGGAATCGCCAGCAAGTATTTTGGTAAACCCACCCATGGCGGTAAAGGGGAACATCAATGTGAGCGTTAACCCCACCAGCGCCATCCAATAGCGCGATGCCAACGAAGCACACCCCACGTATATCGCTACCACCAATAGCGGTATGAACAATATTTCCGTACCTGCGCTAAAACCCCAGTACGACGTGCCAAAGAGCCCAAAGCTCACGCGTGGTACAACGGCTGCACCATAAAACCCAATGTTGAAGAAGAAGTCGCGCCATGGCACCCAACCGCTTTTCAGCAGCCAGCCACCATTTAACGATTCACCATGGTGAAAAATATCAATGAACCCGATGGTGTTCGGTAAATGGCTTGTCCATATAAACAAAAACACGGGCACCACAACGAAGGCCAGCCTCTGGCGTTCACGGCGTGCAAAGTTGCGCTTACCCCACACCACATCACTCACCACAAGCGCTACCACTGCAACAAGCACCAGCGGTAATGGCAACCAGGCAAACTCACGGCGTTCACCAGTAGAAGCCACCAACATTTCAGTAGTGCTCGACACCCACCACGCGCCAACAAGAACAAATGCGGTACCAAATAAGTTCACCGCACTCAACGTGCGTTTCCAGAAATGTGATACTCCATAAACAAGCGCCATGTATGCAGCGGCACCAGCACCGAGTATCCACCAGCCATTCACATTTTGTCGCCCTGCAGCTACTGCGCACTCGTAACCAAAAACTCCTGCCACAAGGGCCACTCGCCAAAAATGCATGACACCACCAACGGGTGCTAACTCATCTTCCGTAATGTCAATATGCACTGCAGCGTCGGTGCCTATTGCGCCACACATCCGCTCGCTGCGTGGGAAGAGTTTCGGCAAAACAATGTAGACCGCCAACACCACTGCCGGAAAGAGAAACATCCACAACAAAAAGACTTGCCAATACCTATCGAGCGGGAAATTATTCACTAACGCATAGTCCATGCGGTCTGTCATGGGCAATGGCTTCTCTGGCCAAATATTGACAAACAACGTAGTAACGCCGGCGCCCGCCAGTACTGCCAGCAACAAACGTGTTGCACGTTGACGCACCAGAACAACTCGCGAAGTAACGGGCGCCGGTTGCACCACTGGCACTACTTCTCTTGACCGTGCAAACCACTTGTCTTTCAGCCGTAACGCTGGGCGCTCAACCACATACCACGACAATGCAGTAAAGAGCGCCGATGCAAGAAGCGCAACAACCAGCCGCACGCCAGCATTCACCGACGCACTGTGTTGAACAACAAACCAAAAAATAGGAAAGTGCCACAGGTACAAGCCATATGAAACTTTGCCCACAATGCGCAATGGCTTCAATGTGAAGAATCGTGCACCTTGCCAAGAACCCTCAGCAATAGCCAACACCATGCAACCCACACCCAATGCACCAAGTGTGAGCCCGCCTACATACAAATACTCATCAGGTGGGCTAGTGAATGCAACGGTGGCAAAAACAATAACTGCGCCGCACCAACCAATTACTTGCACGGCACGAGTGCGCACTACCTGCCACTGATACAAAAAGGCAACTAAACACCCAATGAGCAGTGCATCTGCTCGCGTGTCGGTACGCACCATCACAAAGGCCCAGCCATCGCCGGCGTTCCACACTTGTAATCGGTACCACACCACCCACAACACACCCAGTGCCAACACTGCAACGCGCACCGCGTGTTTTTTGGTCAGTGATACCAACACCAAAAACACCACAGGCCACACAAAGTAAAACTGTTCTTCAATAGACAACGACCACAAATGCCCGAACCACAAGCCAGCCAAATTTTCTGGGTCCCACACGCTGTGCCAGTTTTGGTAATAGAAAAGTGACGAACGCACTGTTGGCCACAACGACGACCACGTTTCTCCGTCAAGCACCAACACAATGCTCACCACGCCGAGCATCACTACCAGTGCCGGCATCAGCCGTAATGCACGACGCCCATAAAATGAACGCATGCCTACTGCGCCACTCGACTCACGCTCGTCAAGCAGTAGCGATGTAATAAGAAAGCCACTCAACACAAAAAAGATGTCGACACCGAAATAGCCGCCACCTAAAAAATCATCAAGCCACTGCGGCCCAAAGCCACCTGGTACTAATTCAAAGGAATGGCGCATCAGCACCAACAGCACGGCTACACCGCGTAAACCGTCGAGTGCCCCATTATGCGTTAAGCGTCGAGCCACGTTCGCTAGTACACCCACACCCGTGCATCAAATTCCAACACGCTCGTTTCCCACAACATGTCCATTGCTGGAACACTCACACGCACACAACCATGTGAAGCGGGGTAGGCCGGCACCACTGCACTGCCATGAAAGGCAATGCCACCGTCGAAGTAAACGGGGCGATAAATGGGGCCCATGTCGCCATCCCACCAGCCTTCGGCGCGGCGGCGCTGCACGCGAAACTTTCCTTCGCGAGTTAACGCCACACCTTTCAGCATCTCACCGGGCGAATTCACATCGGGCTCTTCGTACGGCTTGTCGTTTCCGGTAGACACATTGAGCGCCATCACCGTGATGCCTTCACGCATCACAAAAGCCAACTGCCGTTTTTTATCGACCTGAACAACATCACCTCTGCTATCGAGTCCCGCTGCAGGAAACTGCGCCATTGCCAAAGCTGCTGCGGTTTTCGCATCAACACTTCCCGTGGCAGTAATACCCACATACTTCTGATACGCCATGACCGCTTGCTTCGTGGTGAGGTCGAACTTGCCATTAACGCTTTTCAACCAAAAACCCAGGTCAGAGAGCCGCAACTGAATCACCGCAGTATCGGTGCCATCTTTTTGACCCACCGCCACCAGTGCAAAGGGGTACGGGGCCAATTCCCGAGGGGCAGAAACCACCACATCGGCTCGCTTAGCCGCCTGGGCCACACCCGAAACGCCCGCCACACCCAGCACCGAGCAGGCCACAATGCCCACAACGCTCGAAGTGCTCAATATGTGACGAAAGTGTTTCATAACGTGCATTTACCCTAGTTGCATCCCACCCATGTCAATGGGCAACTCACACCAAATGGTGAGGCTGTACTTCACGCCACCCGTAATGGGCGCACTGGCATGGGGGTGGGTTACCAAACTTGGCCACGCCACCACTTCCCCCACCGCAAGGCTGGCATTGGTCACGCCTTGGCGAGGGAACTCGAGCTCGGCGCCCGAGTAGTTGTTATTCAACTTCACACTCATTGACACCTGCGCCACATCGTGGTGAATGCGCAAACTTTCCTGCCCACCCAACTCGTATTTAATAATGAAAGCGTCATTGATGCCGTGGTAGTCGATATACCCCCACACTTCTTTCAACTGTGGCCATATATATGCACCCACATGGTTTTGCATTGCCGCAAACACCACCGGGCTCAACTGCGCAATAGACACTTCATGCCCCGGCACTGGGTCGTGTGGGTTCGCTTCAAATGCACCCGACGCTTCAGCTGCATCAATGAGCACCTGGCAATACTCGGGAGTGAGAAAAGGCAACACATACATCTCACTTGCCAATTCGCGCATACCTTCGCGCAGGTCGGCTCCACCCTCGTAATCAAAAAACTCTGCCACTGTTGCCATGCATCTAGTTTCGCATGAATAGCGCCCATCTACTCGCGCATCGTCAACAAGACAAAGAAAAAGGGTGAGGCACCGTGTGGCGCCTCACCCTTTTTAATAGGAGGGATTAAAAGTGACTGGTATTACTTCTGAAGTTCAAGTGGCAAAAGTGGCATATCCACAATGTGAATCACGCCGTTTGCTGCTTCAACGTCTGCTGTAACAACAGTTGCTGTGCTTGTACCAATGGTGAATGAAACAACGCCGTCAGCTGAAACAACCTTGGCCTTCTCGCCACTGACCAAATCGGCTTCCATGCCGTTCAATGCTGCGGTGTCTGCTGCCATTACTTTGCCAGCAATCACGTGTGAGGTGAGAACTTTCTTCAAGAGCTCAATGTCGCCGGTGAGTGTTGCTCCCAATTCTTCAATGGTGACGCCCATCTTCTTGGCCAATGCTTCAAATGCTGCGTTGGTTGGTGCCAATACGGTGAACGGACCTTCGCCAGCAAGTGTCTCGCCCAAACCAGCAGCGGTCACGAGTGAAACAAGTGTGCTGAAGTCTGGGTTGCCTGCTGCAATGTCGACAATTGTCTGTGGTGCTGCAGCATCGGTTGAATCTGTTGCTTCTGCTGCTGTATCTTCGGTGACTGCTTCTTCAACAACTGATTCTGTTGTTGCTTCTTCGGTTGCTGCATCGTCGCTATCGCTTCCGCAAGCTGTTGCAAAAAGGCCGAGGGTGGCTACTGCACCGAGGGCAATGAACTTCTGTGATTTACGCATGGTTTCCCTTTTCTTGTAGTTGGTTTGTCATCGTGCGGCGCAGGGGGGTATCTGGTGGAACACGCAGCACGTCGACAAAGCCCAATTTAGCACTAAAAGTGGAACCTGTAAAGGGGCTACAGGTGAACTTTTGGT
>CAIOHI010000101.1 GCA_903858075.1 uncultured Actinomycetes bacterium | reverse complement strand
TCGAAGAAGCTGGCCGCATCACCCTCGACTTCATTAAGAGTCATGTGGGTGCCCCGAAAACTGTTCCACTATGTGGAAACAGCATCGGTACCGACCGCCGTTTTCTTGCGGCATATCTTCCCGATATTGAGAACTACTTGCACTACCGCAGCATCGACGTGTCGAGTGTGAAAGAACTCACCAAGCGCTGGTACCCCGAACTCACTGCGGGTCGGCCCAGCAAAGAAGGAAACCACCGCGCACTCGACGATATTCGCGAAAGTGTGCGTGAACTTGCGTACTATCGCGCGCACGCCTTCAAGTAGCACTGCACACACAAGTAGATTAGGTAAGTGACCTCTACTCCTGCATCTTCTTCTGCTGCGGCCCCACGCCCCATGCGGCAAGAACAAATGCCGGCCAGTACCGACATCGTGGAAATTGTTCCTGGCATTTTTCGCACACAACTCCCCATCGATCTTCCTGGTCTTGGTCACGTCAACATGTACGTACTTGAAGATGAGCGTGGAGTTGCGGTCGTCGACCCAGGTTTGCCGGGCCGTGAATCGTTTCATGCATTAGAGAGCCGCTTAAAAGACATGGGCATTCCTTTGCGACGCGTGCACTCTGTGCTCGTTACGCATAGTCACCCCGATCATTACGGTGGTGCTGGTCGTTTACGTAAAGATTTTGGCGCAGAAATTATTGCGCACCGCCGTTTCCGTTTGTGGTGGGACCCCAAAGAACCACCCGATGTCGACGTGGAAGATGCTCCCGACATTCGTGCTGTGCGCCCCAATGGGAAAACACCATGGGGCGGTGAGGGTTACGACATCCCGTGGCGTCGCCACACTCAGCTGCGTATGCACGCGAAATTCCCGCGGCTCTTTGGTGTGCCTCACCCGAATCGCCGTGTTGATGAAGGTGACCGCATTACCTTGGCAAAACGTGAATGGCTTGCGGTACATACACCTGGTCATACTGAAGATCACCTGTGCTTGTTCGACCCCGATAGCGGCGTTCTCATTAGCGGCGATCACGTATTGCCCAGCATTACGCCACACATTTCTGGCATGACCAACGCGGTCGACCCGTTGGCAGAGTTCTTCAGTTCACTCGACAAAGTGGGTGAGCTTGGTTCACAAATGAAACTTGCACTTCCCGCACACGGCAACCCGTTCACCAATGTTGTTGAACGGGTTCAAGACATTAAAGATCACCACATTGAACGCTTAGAAAAATTACGCTCTATCGGCGACGAATTCGATCGCCCTGCAACCGTCATGGAAATTGCTGGTCATCTCTTTTCCGCACGCGCACAAGGCCCCATGGCCGACAGCGAAACTTTTGCTCACCTCGAACACTTGCGCATAGCTGGCGATTTCAGTGTGCGCGAAAAAGATGGATTCCTCGAATACGTTCGCGTCTAAAACTTTTTAGAGTTTTTGTAGTTGTGCAACTGCGGCAATCACGCCGTTCATCTCGTGCCAAATTGCCGTGAGATTTTTTTCTTCGCGGGTCACTGTAAAAACATCGTGCCCTGGCTCAATGGGTGTGAGGTGTTCAAGCACTACGGCAAATGGTTCACGAAAATCACGATGACCACTTAACCACTCTTCAATTGCTTCCCAATATGCAGCGTTGTTCATGTGCCCAAGTGCATCCATGTCGGAGAAGCGAACTGGCCAGGCATCACGTTGTTCTGCGTCTTCTGGTTTCATGCGCAACATTGAACGCGCACTTACTTTTCTCTCCATCGCTGCTTCACGTGCTGTCACGAGAAAATCTTCAGCAAGTGTTGCGGGGCGCATGGTCTGCAAATCAACATGCACCCACACGGCAGATGCTTCGATGAGCGAACCTTTTTCACCTTCAATGCGCGTGGAACGTTCTGCCCAATGCGAGCCAAGACCTCCGCACCATGTTTGCAATGTGAGTCGCTCTTGAAAAACAGGAAACTTGGTAATGCGTAATGCAGTGCGGCGCACTACCCATCCGTCTTTGTCGGCATAGTTGGCGTCTTCGGTGTCGTCATGAGAAACGTCTTGCAAGTACCGCACCGTGGCATCGAGGCGTAACCG
>CAIOHI010000100.1 GCA_903858075.1 uncultured Actinomycetes bacterium | reverse complement strand
GCCGTGAAATTGCCGCCTATGAACTCTCGGAAGCATTGGGTTTCGACCTCGTGCCCCCAACAGTGGAACGCGACGGTCCCTTTGGCGAAGGCTCATTGCAATGGTTTATTGAAGCCGACCCCCAACTGCACTACTTCACCTTTATTGAAGACCACCCAGAGACACACGATCAATTGCGACAAATGGCAATATTCGACATCGTCGCAAACAACACCGACCGCAAAGGTGGCCATGTCTTGCTCGATAGTGCAGGGCACATTTGGGGCATCGACCATGGCGTGTGCTTTTCAGATGAATTCAAATTGCGCACCGTCATTTGGGATTTCGCTACCGAAAAACTTACTGAAGAACACCTTGCTGCTCTGGAAAATATTGCTCAACAAGTTCCACTTCAGGTAGTAAATCTGCTCAGTGAAGATGAAGTTGTAGCGCTCAAAGAACGCGTCGACTGGTTACTTGAAAACAAAGTTTTACCCTACGACCCATCGGGAAGACGCGTTCCGTGGCCACTTCTGTGACAATCTGCATTCATGAGCCAATACCTCGACGCGCTTGTTGACCGCGCCGACCTCGACGAAATCATTCGCGAGGTCGATGCACTCTGTGCGAAACGCGAGTGGAATGAACTTGCTGCTTTGCGCAATAAATGTGCTGCAGCAGTAAAGACCGGACGACAAGTATGGCCAGCAGCCACGCTTGCTAATTACCGCCTTGCATTACACGCTGATGCCAAAAATGCCGCCGAGTCTTTGCAGCATCCCACCAGCACATTCAGCGTTGGGCCACTCACCGAGGTCATTGCTCAAAGCCACTCGTGGAACGAAATTGAGAAATACATTACCGACCCACCCATGCGCGGCTTTGTTGCGTACGAGCGCGCCATTCGTGGCGACACCATTGAGAACAATGAAAGCCTGCAACAAATTTTAGAAATTCCACTTGCTCTTGGCACCTGGGAACCCTCATACGAAGTGCCCTTTTATTCCGACAACGGCGTTGAGGCACCCACACCACTTCTCACTGCTGTTCCATTCAACAAAGTGAAGTGCAATACCTCTGCACAACATGACGACGACCCCGATATCGAACAAGCAGTGCGTGGTGTGGTGGAAGCGTGGACTTCGCAATCAAATGGCCGTGTCGCTTTCGCTGCGGTGTCTGGTGGTATTTCATCGGCACTCGGAGCACTTGGGCTGAGCGAAGCGTATGTGAGCCCTCTAGAACCAACACAGGTGATGTCATTGGTTGCATGGGCCGGAGCATCGGGCGGTGCACATGGTCGCAGGCGCGGCATGGCGCAAGGTCGCTTTAGCGCATGGTGGCTTGCTACTGCATTTGCCGACGCACTAGAAGAGTGGCCATTACGGCCAAACACACTTCTTGCCGAAATGGAAGAGCTGCAATGGTTTACCTGGCGCGAAGAAGATGCGCTTCACGGATGGCAACTACAACTTGCCGTGGAAGATCCATTTAACGATATGTCGTGGGCATTTTCAGCCCGCGACATATCGTCATGAATTATCGACCCTTCAAAGCCTCAATGAGCTTTGGCAATACTTTGTGCACGTCGCCAACAATACCGAGGTCGGCAATGCCAAAGATTGGAGCTTCTTTGTCTTTGTTGATGGCGATGATGTTTTTCGCACCCTTCATGCCCACCATGTGTTGCGTTGCACCAGAGATACCAGCAGCAATATAAACACTTGGCTTTACTACTTTGCCGGTTTGACCCACTTGGTATGAGTAAGGAACCCAGCCTGCGTCAACAATTGCACGTGATGCACCAGGTGCACCCTTCAACAACTTGGCAAGTTCTTCCACCATTGCGTACTTGTCTGCCTCGCCGAGCCCACGACCACCAGAAACAACAACACTTGCTTCGTCGAGCTTTGGACCAGTGGTCTCTTCAACGTGAACGGCAGTCACTTTTGCGCCACCTGTTGCGCCAAGGTCGGGAACACTTGCCGCAGCAATTGCTGCAGGCGCGCCGCCCGATGCTTCAGCAGCAAAGCTCTTTGGGCGGAATGCAACGAGGTACGGGCCTTCGCCAGTAAACGTTGTGGTGACCAAAGTGTTACCACCGAAAATAGGTGTAGTTGCATTCACTGCATCGCCGTCGACAGCAACGTCGATGGAGTTGGTGAGCACAGACTTGTTCAACTTCACTGACAAACGCGACAAAACGTCACGACCTTCGTAATTTTGTGGGAACAAAATGAGGTCGGGCTTATCGCCACCGTCGATGATTGCTTTCATTGCACCAGACACGGCAACGCCAGGAAGTTTTCCTGCAAGATCGCCGGTTGCATACACCTTTGTTGCACCAAACTCACCGAGCTGTGCAGCAACGCCAGAAGCGTCGCCACCCAGAATTGCAGTGACGTTTGACGAAAGCGAACGGGCTTTCGTAAGGAGCTCAAGAGTTCCTGTTGTTGCAACACCATTTGTTACTTGGGCAAAAACCCACACACTGTTAATAGCCATGATTTTTTCCTCAGATCACTTTCAGATTTTCTAGGAACGCAACGATCTTGCCAAACGACTCTCCGTCGTCTTCTACGATTTCGCCTGCTTGGCGTGCTTCTGCTTGAGCAACAAGCGTGACTTTTTGCCCAGCGCCTGCCCAACCTGCTGGCGTCACACCAAGGTCACTTGCAGTTACTTCTTCAACTGGCTTGCTCTTTGCAGCCATGATTCCTTTGAAGCTTGGGTAACGCGGCTCTACTACACCAGCGGTCACGCTGATGAGTGCAGGCAACGCACATTCAACTTCGTCGTAGCCCTCTTCGGTTTGACGATCGGCTTTCAAAACACCGCCATCAATTTTTACTTTCTTAGCAAAAGTCACTGAAGGAAGTCCGAGCACTTCTGCCATTTGTTCTGGAACAGTTCCGGTGTAACCATCGGAAGATTCCGTAGCAGCAATGATGAGATCTGCTCCGCCTAAGCGCTGTACAGCAGCAGCAAGAATTTTTGCAGTGGTGAGTGCATCGCTTCCTTGCAATGCAGGGTCAGACACTAAAATTCCTTTTGCGGCACCCATAGCAAGCGCGGTACGCATACCAGCGGTCTCACCATTTGGCGCCATAGAAATGATGCTCACTTCTCCGCCACCAGCAGCATCGACAAGTTGCAATGCCATTTCTACGCCGTATGCGTCGGAGTCATCGAGGATAAGTTTGCCGTCTCGCTTCAGGGTGTTTGTTGCGCCGTCTAAGGCACCTGGCAAGGCGGGGTCTGGAATCTGTTTTACACAGACGATCACGTTCATGGCTTCTATTGTTACCGCTCGGTCCCGATTCTGCCTAACTGGCGACACAAACTGATACCGTTTCCTCGTTGTGCGTGTTCTTCTTGTAGTTAACTCCTTTGCGTCATCGGTCACAGCCCGCAATACGGTTGTGGTCCATCAGCACCTTGCCCGCCACCACACCGTGCAGGTAGTGGAAACCAACCGCCGCGGGCATGCCACACGCTTTGCCGAAGACGCCGCGCGCCGCGGGCTCGATTGCGTTGTCTCCTTTGGAGGCGACGGCACGCTCAATGAGGTCGCCACAGGCATAGCCGGCTCGGAAACAGCCTTAGGAGTCCTTCCAGGGGGCTCTACCAACGTCTTTGCCCGCACTCTTGGCATGTCGAATGACCCCTCTGAGGCCGTCAAACAGCTTGCCCTCGCACTCGATACCGAGCGCATTGCCCCTATTGGCCTTGGCAAGGTCAATGGTCGGTACTTTTGTTTTCACACCGGAGTGGGTTACGACGCTGCCGTGGTGCGCAATGTGGAGCGCCGCGCAGCTTTGAAACGCTGGCTTGGCCACCCACTTTTTGTTGGCGCAGCACTGCACACCTGGGCACTTGGCTATAGCCGCAAAGACCCCCACTTCTCTGTGCATGTTGGAGAAGAACAACCCGTCAATGGCTATTTCAGCATTGTCATGAATACAAACCCATATACCTACTTGGGTAAGAAGCCCCTCAACTTGTCACCACATGCCAATCTCGACAGTGGACTGTCGGTGGTTACCTTCACTTCTCTGTCTGCTCTCACGTTGCTTGGTTCCATCGGCAAAGCAATTCGCAGCGGGGGTGTTCCTGAAAGTAAACACGTGAAAATTCACGAAGACGTAAAGGTTTTGAGCGTTACCAACGACCGACCCTTCCCGTTCCAACTCGATGGCGATTACTTGGGTGAAACAACAGAGTTGCGCTTCACACATGAACCTCAGGCAGTGCGACTCGTACAGCCGCTTCTTTCCTAATTTCTAACGACCAAGAACGCGCAAAGCCGTATCAGGAACATTCGTACAAATTGCGTCTATTTTCCATGCCACAAGTTCTGCCATGCGTACTTCATCGTCACAAGTCCAGGTATTGACCTGTATTCCGCGCGCATGACATAGGTCAATGAGCTCTTTCGTTAATAAACCCACCCATGGGTGAAGTGCACTGTGGCCACCACGAACGAGGTCATCAATTATATTTTCCGCATCATTGGGGGCCACCATATTGGTGAGCCACGCAGTGCGTAGTTCCGGAGCAACTTCGTGCACTTTGTCAATGGTTTCTCGCCGGAATGATGAAATGAGAAATCGTGAATTTTCCTTACGCTCGAGAAGCGCACGTGCAATGACTTCTGCAACAACGTCTGTGCTGTCGAAGTCAGGTTCCCTCTCATCGTTTTTTATTTCTACATTGACCCACATTCCTGAACATGCATCAAGCGCTTCAGTCAATGTAGGAATGTGCGCAGGAAGTTCACTGTGCTGCAGTGCACAGATATCTCGTCCGTCTTCCAAACGCGGGTCGTGGTGGACCACCAAATACCGATCTGCAGTTAGCCGCACGTCGAGCTCAACCCCGTCGGCCCCCATATCGCCCGCAGCACGAAATGCCAACACGGTGTTTTCGCGCTCTGCTCGAGAGGCTCCGCGATGGGCCAAAACGAAGGTTTGAGTGCCAAGTGTTACGGGAACAAAAATTTGATTCATAAATCTTAAAGTACTGCTTGTGATTAGCGAATTCCCGACGTAACGTGCCCGAGCCACAAAGAACACGTGGCGATTGAAATATCCACCCTGGGCGTTCACCGCCCCTTAACAATTGCAGGAGATGAAGTGACCATCCTCGCTTCAAGCCTCGCGCTCGGAAGTGCCGACTACACGTGGCGTTCGAACGCGGTATGCCGTGACACTGACCCAGAATTGTTCTTCCCTGTAGGAACTACAGGCCAAGCACTTCTCCAACTCAGCAAGGCAAAAGAAACCTGCGACCAATGCACCGTCAAGGTTGAGTGCTTGCAGTTCGCCATCGATACCAACCAAGACTCTGGTGTATGGGGCGGAACTTCAGAAGATGAGCGTCGTGCAATTCGCCGACAAATAGCT
>CAIOHI010000099.1 GCA_903858075.1 uncultured Actinomycetes bacterium | reverse complement strand
CGGCACGGCGTACACCTTCCAAGTTGCCGCAAAGAACATTGCAGGCGATAGTCCGTACTCCACTGCATCAACTCCACTCACGCCTCGTACGGTTCCCGATGCACCAACTGGTGTCACGGCAACTGCCGACAACACGGGTGGTATTGATGTGTCGTGGACGGCGCCAGCGAACAATGGCGGCAATGCCATCAGCGATTACACATTGCAGTCGTGCATCTCTACTACGTGCACAACGGTGACTCGTTCGGCTTCAACCGAAACATCAACCAAGGTAGCCGGGCTCGTTAAGGGCACCGCATACACCTTCCAAGTTGCTGCAGTGAACGCTGCAGGGTCAAGCACCTACTCCACGAGGTCGGCAGCTGCTACGCCACGTGCGGTAGCGGGCACTCCGACGAGTATTGCGGGCACGGTAAGTAATGGTCAGGTCGCTCTTACATGGACCGCACCTGCAAATAATGGTGCTGCTATTACCGACTATGTAGTGCAGTCGTGTATTAACTCGTCGTGTTCAACATTCACTCATAGTCCCTCGGCGACTGCGGGAATTATTGTGACTGGGCTGACGAATGGCACGGCATATACATTCAAAATTGCAGCGGTAAACCTTGCCGGTACTGGTACCGCAGCAACTTCGTCTGCGTACACGCCACGCACTGTGCCAAATGCCCCGACGAATGTTCGTGCTGTTGCTGACAACACCACAGGCATCGATGTTTCATGGACTGCTCCAGCTTTCAACGGTGGTGCAGATATCACTGACTATGTTGTGGAATATGCAACTGAAAATGGCGACTACGTTGTATTTGACGATGGGCCTGGTACAAGTACATCGACGAAGGTCACCGGCCTAACGCAAGGCGTTGAATACACGTTCCGTGTCGCTGCGAAGAACGCTGCGGGCCAGGGTGCTTATTCTGGTGAATCTGCATATGCAAAAGCAACAGCGCGTACGAAGCCTGGCAAACCGACTGCAAGCGTTGCCTCCACTATTGATGGGGCAATCAATGTTGAATGGAAGTTTGAGGCTTCACAAACTGATGGTGGCGCAGAGATTGAACAATTTGATGTGGAATGGGCTCTAGTGGGGACGAATACTTGGAGTAGTCAAGCCTCCAACGATGAATCGATTCGCCTTGGGGGTCTGACCATTGGCGCCCAATACAAGTTCCGCATTACTGCGACAAATGCCGCAGGAACTTCGGAAAAGTCGGCAGAAGTGGTGGCTACACCGTATGTTCCGCCGCAGAGTCCAACGGATCTCGTTGCGTCAGTAACTGACGAAGGATATGTGACCCTTCGATGGAAAGCACCCGTCAATATTGGTGGCAACGCGTTGAGTCAGTACTTCCTATGGTCCTGTGCGGCGATAGATGAAAAATGCCAGGCCGAACCAACTATCAAAATTAGAAATGGGATTCTTCAAACCACAACAACATTCCGCAAAGCTCCGGGAACTTATACCTACTATGTAGAAGCGGCAAATGATGCTGGACGCAAATTTTGTGCCGATGAATATAGGTGTGGTATCTCGGTAACGTTTCTTGTCAAAGGGTCACAACAGCAATAGAAGTGACTAAGGTTTTCCTATGAAAGCTGCTGTGTTGCGTTCCGGTCACATGGTGGTCGACACTTTCGCCGAGCCAGTTCCTGGTGAAGGCGAAGTGTTGGTCGCCGTGCACGCCTGTGGTATCTGTGG
>CAIOHI010000098.1 GCA_903858075.1 uncultured Actinomycetes bacterium | reverse complement strand
CTCAAGTGTCCAGTCGCTGCGGTCTTCTTTCACTGCATCAACTGACTTCACATCTTCAAAGAGGCGCAGCAGGACATTCAGCGCATTTTCGCCGTTAATTTCTTCGTCGTAAATGAGAGCGCGACATACTTCTTTTTGCTCTTCAGGAATACGCGAGAGGGGCAAAATTTTGCTGGCATGAACAATTGCCGAGTCGAGGCCAATTGCCGTGCATTCGGCAAGAAAGACGCTGTTCAGCACTTGGCGTAGCGCTGGTTTCAAACCGAAGCTGACGTTCGACAAACCAAGTGTGGTGAAAGCGCCGGGAATTTCTTCTTTAATGCGGCGGATGGCTTCCATAGTTGCCAAACCATCGCGACGGAGGTCTTTATCGCCGGTGCCAATAGGGAAGGTAAGAGCATCAAAAATAAGATCGGATGAACGCAGACCGTAGCGCTCGGTCGCAATTTTGTTGAGGCGATGCGCTACTTCCATTTTCCATTCAACGTCGCGTGCCTGCCCGCGTTCGTCAATGAGCAAACAAATAACTGCGCACCCGTAGTCACGGGCAAGGGTAAAGACGCGGTCGAGGCGGCTACCTGGCTCTTCGCCGTCTTCCAGGTTGGCAGAGTTCAAAACACCGCGGCCGCCGTTGTGCACGAGGCCCGCTTCCATGACCTGGGGTTCTGTGCTGTCGAATACCAACGGAACGCTTACTTGTGAACCAAATCGGCTGGCAATGGAGTCCATGTCGACGGTGCCATCGCGGCCTACATAGTCAACACAGACGTCAATAACGTGTGCACCTTCACGTATTTGCTCGGCGCCCATTTTGGTGCAACCGTCCCAGTCGCTTGCAAGCATGAGATCGCGAAATGCTCGTGAGCCGTTGGTGTTCGTGCGTTCTCCAATAATGAGAAATGAATTGTCTTGAACAATGGGCACTGATGAATACAAAGAAGTGAGTGCGGGTTCAAAGTTGTAATTGCGTGGAACAGGAGTGAGGTCGCGTACTGCTTCTACAACCTGGCGCAGATGCTCTGGGGTGGTGCCACAGCAACCGCCCACAATGCCAATGCCCAAATCTTCCACGTGGTGCTTGTGATACGAAGCGAGCTCGGGTGGCGTGAGGTCGTAATGCGTGCGACCATTGAGAACACTTGGTAAACCAGCATTCGGCAGAACAGAAATAGGAATGGGTGAGTGTTGCGAGAGGTGACGCAAGTGCTCTTGCATCTCAGCGGGGCCAGTTGCACAGTTAATGCCAATGACATCGGGGCGCATTGCTTCTAATGCAACTAATGCAGCTCCAATTTCAGTGCCCACCAACATGCGTCCGGTTGTTTCCATGGTGACTTGCACCTGAATAGGAATTTCGCGGCCCACAATTTTCATTGCTTGTCGGCATGCTTGCATCGCAGCTTTAATTTGCAACAGGTCCATGCAGGTTTCAATAAGGAAAAGGTCTGATCCTCCATCGAGAAGTCCGCGCGCTTGTTCTACGTACGAGTCACGAAGTTCGGCAAAGCCAATGTGCCCGAGGCTTGGCAGTTTGGTTCCGGGGCCCATTGACCCTGCAACAAATCGTGTACGCCCGTCGGCTTCGTAGCTGCTTGCCATCTCGCGCGCTAGCGATGCGGCTGCAACGTTGAGCTCGTATGACTTTTCAGGAATTTCATATTCGGTGAGAACGGTAGAGAAAGATCCGAAGCTTGCCGTTTCAATTGCGTCAACGCCGACCTGAAGAAAGGCGTCGTGCATAGAACGAATGACGTCGGGGCGAGTGAGGCACAGCATTTCGTTGCAACCTTCTAGAGCTGCACCACCAAAATCGTCTGGGCCAAGATCTAGATCTTGCACAAAGGTGCCAAAGGCACCGTCAAACACAATGACGCGGTCGTTCACGGCTTGAAGGTAAGTCTGTCTTTTCATGTTCCTTACAAGTTATCGGCACAGGATCAGGTGCTAGTAACTCTCCCGCACTAACGTTGTTATTAATGGCACGCGAACCGATCTATACACGTGATGGCGACGATGGCACTACAGGCCTCTTTTACGGAGGCAGAGTGCCTAAAGACTCTGCATTGCCGCGCGCCTATGGCACCGTCGACGAGGCGCAGGCCGTGTTGGGGCTTGCTCGTAGTGCTGCAGTGAACAACACGGGTGATGCCCGTTCACAAGAAGTAGTCACGATGCTCGAGCCGTTCATGCGCGACTTATGGGTGCTCATGGCTGAACTGGCTACTTTGCCAGAGAATCGCCACAAGCTAGTGCCTGAAAAGTCGTGCGTGTCAGCAGAGATGGTGACCAACATGGAACAACTCATCGACAAGCTCGACACACAATTTGAGCACCCCACAGAGTTTGTTGTTCCTGGCGAGCACCCTGTGTCGGCATGGCTCGATCTTGCGCGCACCGTTGTGCGTCGTGCAGAACGTCATTCGCTTGCTGCTGCTCCAGCTCCGTCGCATGTAGTGCCGTACCTGAATCGCATGTCCGACCTGCTGTGGACCATGGCACGTTGGCAAGAGGGTACGAGTCGCCCTGTACGCAGCGTTTAGACTGCTCATGTGACAATTCAATTCAGCGTTTCCACATCATCTCGTGTTCAAGCCAATGCCGTTGGCGTGCCAGTTGGCTCCGATGGTCCTGTGTCGTCAAAGGTTGGTTTGAATCGTAAGCAACTCAGCGACCGAGGCTTCGAAGGCAGAGTTGGACAAACTCTGGTGTTGAACGGTTTGGGTGGCGCTTCTGTGGTCGTGGCCATTGGTGTTGGCGCTGGAAATTCTTTAACCCCAAACGATGCTCGTAAGGCTGCAGCCGCTTTTGCACGTGCCGCCGGAAAAGTTGAGAGCCTGGCTACAACGCTTGCCGGTGTTGGCCGTGGAAACAAGGCAAATATTGCGCAAGCCGTAGTTGAAGGAATTCAACTGGCAACACATCGCTACAGCGCGCTCAAGAGCGATAAGAATTTTGCGTCACCCTTGCGTGAAGTGGTGCTTGTGGCAACTGCCGAAAATGCAGCAGCAATTTCACGAGGCATGAAAAATGGTGCGGTTGTCGCCAACGCAGTGTGTATGGCACGCGATTTGGCAAACACTCCACCTGCGTATCTCACCGCTCGTCACTTCGCCGACAAGGCAGTAGAAATTGCGGCACAAACTGGCCTCGAAATAACGGTGTACAACAAAGAAGAACTTCTTCAAATGGGTTGTGGCGGCATGATTGGTGTGAACCAAGGAAGTGTTGAACCACCACGCATGGTGAAACTGTCGTACAACCCTAAAGGCGCTGGCAAAAAGCAACATGTTGTGCTTGTTGGCAAAGGCGTGATGTACGACTCGGGTGGAATCAGCTTGAAGCCGTCCGACCCATCGCATGCGGTCATGAAGATGGACATGAGTGGAGCAGCAGCAGTGCTCGCCACCATGAGCACGCTTGGCGCACTGAAGTGCGCAACTCGCGTGACCGCATTTCTCATGTGCACCGACAACATGCCCTCAGGCAGTGCGCTCAAACTTGGCGATGTCCTTACCATGCGTAACGGCAAAACCGTAGAAATTCACAACACCGATGCCGAGGGACGCCTCATTTTGGCCGATGGGCTCTCGCTTGCTGCTGAACTCAAGCCGTCAGCCATTATCAACATTGCAACTCTGACCGGAGCCTGCTTGGTTGCACTCGGAGAAAAAGTTGCTGGAGTTTTAGGCACCAATGACAAACTCATTTCACAATTAGAAGATGCAGCGGCTCGAGTAGACGAACCCATTTGGCAACTTCCGTTAGTGAAAGAGTACCGACGCTTGCTCGACTCCACAGTTGCCGATATGCGCAATATTGGTGGGCCTGCAGGTGGAACTATTACCGCAGGCTTGTTCTTAAGCGAGTTTGTGGGCAACACGCCATGGGCGCATCTCGATATTGCTGGCCCAATGAAAGTTGATGGCGACGATGGTTGGATGCAAAGAGGCGCAACAGCTTTTGGTACGCGTCTACTTATTGACACCGTCACCAGTTTTAAAGCTGTCTAGCTCGTTGCGCTAGTCAGCCACAGTGCGTGGGTCTCACGCAAGTGTTGTGGCAGTCGTTGAACGTGTCGTGCCGATAATGCAGGTATGCGTGTGCGCACGGCCAACCCATAAGAATATTTCTGCGCAACACCAAACATGACGAGTCGCTCAATGCCGCGCGTAAAGGGGCACTCTTTGTCGGTGCGGTAGTTCAGCCCAAGAGCAGCTGCAGTTTCCGGCAAATTGAGTTCGTAGCCCTCGGGGTAGTGGTCGAAACCACTTGCTAAACGGCGCAAAAGCCACGTGGAAGTGGGGCCAAGTATGCCAAGCCAATAGTGCTCTACATAGTCACTACGTACCTCGAAGCCAGTGGAATCGACCACGGGGTCAAGCCATGGGTACACCACCAGTGTTTCGGAATCGTGCGTAACAGTTGATGTTGGGTTCATGCCTACGTGTGTGCATTAGACAGCACTTGGTGACAGAAATTGTCTGCTGCGGTGAAGAGCGTCAGAATGGGCACATGTCGCAAGATCTGCTCACGCTCGCCCAAGAGATGTTGGCGGGCGCGCAGCGTGTCACTGTGCTCACAGGCGCGGGCATTTCCACCGACTCGGGTATTCCCGATTTTCGTGGTCCGAACGGTGTGTGGACACGCAACCCTGCTGCAGAAAAAGTGGCAACACTGAAGCACTACTTAGAAGATGAAGAGATTCGTAAAATTGCATGGCAAAATCGGCTCGTTTCTCCGGCGTGGAATGCGCAGCCAAACCCTGGCCACCGTGCGCTTGTGCAACTAGAGCAATTGGGAAAAATGCACGGGCTCATTACGCAAAACATTGATGAACTTCATCAGCGTGCGGGAAATTCACCCGACCTTGTTATTGAAGTGCACGGAACGATGTTTCGCACCGCGTGTTGGAGCTGTCAGGAACGACTTCCCATGGAGCATGCAATTGAACGTGTACGTAACGGCGAGGAAGACCCGCAGTGTTTGTCGTGTGGTGGAATTCTGAAAAGTGACACCATTAGTTTCGGTCAAGCACTTGTTCCTGAAGTCATCGCGCGCGCCATGCAGGTGAGTGAAGAGTGTGATGTGTTTATTGCTGTCGGTTCCACCTTGTCGGTATTTCCGGCTGCCAATGCCGTGCCTCGAGCAAAAGCAGCAGGAGCAAAAATAATCATTGTGAACGGTGTGCCCACCGAGATGGATCGCTACGCCGATGCGGTGTTGTTGGGCGATATCAGCGTTCTATTGCCGCAATTGGTGGCTTTGCCAGGCTGAAGTTGCCCCGAGCCGAAACCCGACCAATCAGGTAGCATTTAGGCATGGCTACATTTCGTGAACTTCTGTCGAAGGCAAAAGCGCAAATCACCGAGGTCGATACGGCTGAAGCGCAAAAGCGCATTGAGGCTGGTGGGGTCATCGTGCTCGACATTCGTGAGCCAGACGAGTTTGACCAAGGAGCACTGCCCGATGTGTTGCACATTCCACGCGGGCACTTAGAAGCACAAATTGAAGGAAAGATCATCGACAAAAGCGCACCTGTTGTGGTCTATTGCGCCGGTGGAATACGAAGTGCATTTGCCGCGCAAACTCTTCTTGAAATGGGATACACCAGTGTTGTCTCCATGGACGGTGGGTTCGGAAAATGGAAAGACGAAGGTCGCGCTTGGAAGCTTCCCGTCACGTTGACCCCTGAACAGCGCAATCGCTACCAGCGTCATTTGTTGTTGCCAGAAGTTGGCGTAGAGGGTCAAGCAAAGTTGCTGGGCGCAAAAGTTCTCATGCTTGGCGCCGGCGGGCTTGGTTCGCCAGCTGCGTTGTACCTTGCAGCCGCAGGTGTAGGAACCATTGGCATCATCGACATGGACGTGGTCGATGCATCTAACTTGCAGCGCCAAATTTTGCACAACCTCGACCGCATTGGCGATCGCAAAGTAGACAGTGCAAAGAAGACACTCACGCTCATGAACCCCGATGTCAACGTTGTTACCTACGACACGCGCCTCGATGCAAGCAACATCATGGACATCATCACTGGCTACGACGTCATTGTTGACGGCGCAGACAACTTCCCAAGCCGCTACTTGTTAAACGACGCGAGTGTGAAGTTGGGCATCCCCGTTGTACTCGGATCCATCTTCCGCTTTGAAGGAATGGTCAGCGATTTCCACCCTCTTCAAGGCCCGACCTATCGCGACATGGTTCCCGAGCCACCTCCAGCAGAACTCGCGCCAAGCTGCGCAGAGGCTGGTGTTCTTGGCGTGTTGCCAGGCATCATTGGTTCCATCCAGGCACTGGAAACCCTCAAGGTCATTTTGAATCTTGGCGAGCCACTCATTGGTCGCATTCTTGCGGTCGATACCACCGAGATGATTTTCCGTACATTCAAATTGCGTGCCGATCCATCGAACCCTGTGACCTATGCCAACCGCGACCTCATTCAGGTACGAGACCTCGAAGGACTCTGCGGGCCACAGATGGCTCACTAGGCTGGCAGGGTGCCTGTACGCCCTCGTCATATAGCCATTGTCGGTGCCGGATTCTCAGGTGCGGTCATCGCCCGTGAACTAGCAGAAGCTGGTCATCGTGTCGACGTATTCGACTCGCGTTCACACGTTGCTGGCAACTGCCATACCGAACGCCAAGACGGCGACGTAATGGTTCATGTTTATGGGCCACATATTTTTCACACCGCACATGAACACGTGTGGCAATACATGAATCGATTCGGCACCATGATGCCGTACAACCACAAGGTGAAAGCCACCACGCAAGGCAAAGTGTTTTCTTTGCCGGTCAACTTGCTGACCATCAATCAGTTTTTTGGAAAAACGTTTACGCCTGCAGAGGCAGAAGCATTTATTACTTCAATCGGTGACCAAAGCATTACTGACCCACAATCGTTTCGCGACCAAGGTCTGCGATTCGTAGGGCCAGAGTTGTATGCGGCATTTTTCGACGGATACACCCGCAAGCAGTGGGGTGTTGACCCAGTGGAGTTGCCGGCAAGCATTTTGGCGCGGTTGCCAGTGCGTTTCAACTACGACGATTCGTATTTCAACCATCCATATCAGGCCATTCCGCGCGATGGATACACGCCCATTGTGGCCAATATTCTCGACCACCCTGGCATCACGGTCACCCTCGGCGTGGTGAAGTCGCGTGCCGATCTTGAAGCTGCCGACCACGTGGTGTGGAGCGGCCCCATCGATGCATATTTCGGTTTCGAGCACGGCCGCCTGGGGTATCGCACACTCGACTTCGAACGCCAAGTGCACGACGGAGACTTCCAAGGCTGTGCGGTCATGAACTACGGCGACCCCAATGTGCCGTACACGCGTATTACCGAGCACAAGCATTTTGCACCATGGGAATCACATCAAAAATCGGTGACGTATCACGAGTACAGCCGGCTCGCCGACCCCAACGATGTGCCGTATTACCCCATTCGTTTGGTGAAAGAAAAGGGTCAACTGCAGCAATATGTGCACGAAGTGGGGAAGTTAAGCAACATCACCTTCGCGGGTCGCTTGGGAACATATCGTTATCTCGATATGGACGTCACAATTCACGAAGCACTAGGCGCAGTGCGGGCATTGCTCACTGCATGGGAAAATGACACTGCTGCATCGCCCTTCTCGGTGGATCCACTCTGATGTCTATTACTGAATTTCCCGATGTCAATTTATTGCAACGCATTTTGCCGGCGCGAGCCGACACACTTGAGCCACCGCTGTACGAACGCATTGCAGGCAACGTACAAAGTTTCGATACTTACTTTGGTGTCTTTCCTGCAGCACGCTGGCGGCGTAAATCGGCCGTTAATGCCTTGCATGCAGTTCTTGAAGTGTCGGGGCCATGCGAAATTGAAGTAGTTGCTGTGAAGCGCCTCAAAGAGAGCATTGTTCTGACGCATGTTGCGCAACGTGCCGGTGTCGTCAACCTGCGCGTATGCGATTTGCAAGACACAGCGGTCGATTCCTACTACGTGAGCGTGCGTCGTAGCAATGAAAACGGTGGTCGTTTGCTCAGTGGCGGCTGGTATTCAGGCGTTGCTCCATTGCGCGAAGTGCGCATGAATGCGGTCATCACAACTTTCAACCGTCAGCCATATGTGCTCGCCAACATTGAGCGCATGCGACAGCTCATCACTGAAGTACCAAGCATTGAACAATCTTTCCGCGCCACCATTATTGACAACGGGCGCAACTTGGAAGTGCCAGCAAGTTCAGGCATGAGCCCAACACTTATTCCCAACCCCAACTTGGGTGGTGCTGGTGGTTTTGCTCGCGGTCTCATTCACGCGCGTAACGACGAGTGGACTACCCACGTGTTGTTCATGGACGACGACATATCTCTTGAAGTGGAATCTTTGGTACGTACTATTGCGATGTTCCGCTATGCCACCGACGACAAGTTGTGCATTCATGGCGCCATGATCTCAGAAGAAATTCCCTGGATGCAGTTTGAAGCTGGTGCGCATTACGCATGGCGCTACACGTATCCGCTGCGGGCAGTTGGTCGCGAAGACGACCTGCGTGATCGCATTACGGTGCTGGCCGACGAGCTTGAACCAAAGTTTGAATACACGGCATGGTGGTACACCGCATTCCCCATTGCCGTCGGAAAAGAAAACCCTGTACCAGTGTTTGTTCGAGGTGACGACGTTGCCTATGGGCTCATGCACACCGGTGAACACAGCATCACAATGAAAGGCGTTGCTGTTTGGCACGCCGACTTCGCCTTAAAAAATGGGCCAATGACTCTGTATTACGAAACACGTAACATGTTGTTGGTCGAAACCTTGGTCTACGACCAGCACAAGTGGTACCACACCGCATATCGCACGTTGTCGTTTGGCTTCCGCAATATTTTCTCTCTGCGCTATGCCAGTTTGGAATACATGCTGAAAGGCCTCGACCATTATTTGGAAGGGCCCGACTTCTGGCGCAATGTAGACCACGCTGCAATGCACGATGAAGTGCGCGTATGCCCTGAAGAAAAAGCTGGGCCATTAAGTGCTGAACTTGGAGCCATTCAAATTCCTGCTGGTATTCCGAAGCCCATTCGCCTCATTGGTTTCATCGCTGCAGTTCCACTTGTGGGTGGCTACATATTGCCGCAGTGGATGCGTTCAAAAAAGCTGGGTGTTGCCCCCATTAACTCACGTGCGGTTGGCTTAGCTACTCGACGCAACAGCATTTTGCATCGCCACCCACGCCTCGATGAGGGTTACGTGTTGGTGCGCGACACGCCACGTTTCTGGCGCGACATGAAAGCTTTGCGTGTGTCGCTCATGCGTTTGCGCCGCGACTACCCGCGCTTGAAGCGTGAATACCGTGCGTATTACCCCGAAATGGTCAGCGATGAAGCGTGGGCAGAACGTTTCGGCGTATCTATAGACGATCTGCGGTCGTCATCAGCGCCATCCAAGTAGCTCTATTCACGTTGCCGTTAACGGGCAGCTTTGCACGCTGTTGGAATTGCTTCACGTAGTAAACAGTGGGGCCGTCGTAGTAGCCAGAAGTTTTCAACGTAATTTTCAGCACACGGTTGAGCGTTGCTTGCAGAACTTTCACCGACGGATGCTGAGTGCCGAGTCGCAAGACAGATGAACGCGGCTTTTTGTCGAGCCCGAGGGTTTTCCACACATCAATGTCGACAATGCCATCGACGGGAAGAGCCATAGCGGTTTCGTATCTCATAACGAGCGATTTCGTGCTCTTGCCAAAAACGCCATCGGTAGGAATCGCTTTTTTCTTCAGTTTGAAAGCGGTGTTGAGCGACTGCTGCACCAATTTCACCATGTTGCCTTTTTGATTGGTGCGCAGTGGCAACCCAATGACCACATCGGGAGCGCCCGGCGTTTGGGGGAGTAGACCCTGTGTGCGCAGTGCGTCAAGCTGAGCGCGAATGTATAACGCGAATTCTGTTTTGCCCGTTGCGGTCAGATGAACGTTGTCATTTTTTACAAACCAGCGCCACTTTGGAGTGTCTGAGGTGTATGTATTCCAATCGAGCAAGGTGACATTTGAATGTGTTGCGGCAATGTTGGCTAACGCCGCATTTGAAATTTCAAAACCTGCGGTAGTGCGCCGAGTTGACATGTTGATGAAAATAATTCTCTGTACACCTTTGGCGGTGAGTGCAGCAACCACTTGGTCGGCTTCTGTGCCAAAGGTGCTGGGCGCATCGTTGTAACCCAGTTCAATAACAGCAATCGCTGGTGTTTTGTCTGCAGGTAGTGAGTTGATGATGGTAATTCCGTCGGGTGTTCCTGTGCATGAAGCGCCAATGAGGCAACGTGAACTCAATGCTTGGTAATCGACATTGGGGTAGGCCGGGCGAACGATGCTATTGAATTCAGCAGTAATGCTTTCGCCAACAGAGTCGCCAATGAACAACATGGGCCCAACCACTGTTGACGTTGCTGATGAGCCATAAACAGGTGTGGTTTCGTACCACGGAGAGCGCAGGCTAAATGCCGACTTGAAATCCCATCCGCTCACACTCACGACGCCCGCTGTGCCAGAAATGGTCACCTTGGTTGCGTAGCCGTTCCAATCGCTTCCGAGCCCGTCGTGTGTTGTGACCACAGAAAGTAACACTCCAATGGTGGGGTATTTCTTTTGAATGCTCTGCGCGGCAATCACCGCACTCCAATTGAGGTCCGACGAGTCAGCCGCTATATCGCCGTCATCAACGCGCATGGGGAAGGTAGTGCCAGCAGTGCGGCCACCGTTCGACGATGTGAACTCAGTACTCACCACGCCACCTTTTGCGGTGCGCATAATGAATCCACTGGTATCGCTAATGGCAGTATTCGTGCGAATGTCTTCGAGTACCAGTATCGGTCTTCCTATTTTTTCACGTAAGGCTGCACCGCCGTACACCTGACACGACTGGGTATCGCACGTTTTGGCATAGCTATAGCGCTTTTGGCCAAGCGAATATGAACGTGCAGCAACTGCTTGTGCGCGTAGTGCGTTCATTCCGGCTCCACCAGCGAGGTCTGCCCATGATGCAGGAGATTCACGAGGTACTACTCCACGTAAATAGTCATCAAGTTTGACGAGGTTGACGGTGCGATTTTCTTTGTCGGTTCCATTTACGGCGCGAATGGTTCCGCGGTAATAACGAGTGGAGCCCGTTGGCTCACAAACGCCAATTGCATCGTTTGGCATGACTGCCGCAGACGCATCGTTGCTGAGAGCTGTTGAAACATTTGTTGGGCCAGCGATGTCGGTAACAAGCACAAACTTATTTGCAACAGGGTCAGACTGTTCAGCAACACATGTTGGGGTAGTGCTTCCCCACACGCGGTAGGTGCCAACGGTGCCGGCAATTTCGCGCACCACTAGCGCAGCCCATTTACGATCCGGCACGGGGTCGTTCTCAAGCAGCAGGGAAGCGTTCTCCGACACCATTGCGGTTTGCTTGTTGTCGAGAGCGGTGAGTCGCACGCTCATGACGCCATTGGGGTTGAGCCCCGCATCTGCATCGGTGAGCGGCGAGAGCGTGGTGCCGCCGTAATAGAAGTCGAGAATTTCTTGCCAGGTTTTGTTGTAGGTGGTGGCCCAGCCAAGTGCGCCGTACTGACTCATGCCGCGTCCGTGGCCGTTGCCTTTGCCGTTCACCAAAATAGATGCAGGGGGTTGGCCAGCCATATCTTCTGCCTTGCTTGGGCCTGTTGCCGCTACGAGCACAACGGTGCTCAACGTCATTGCCGCAACAATGATGCGACGAAGTTGAGTTGAGGACGTGCGGATCATGTTCCTCCAAAGGGTAGTAGTGCCGACATGATGATTATCGGCAGGTACCCCCTCCACCTTGAGTGTTATGGAGTGTGTTTCGTCACGAAAAGCGGGACATACGGCGCCGAGAACACTAAAAGTGGGTTATAGCCTGAAGGGATGAAGCAAGAGGTGCGTTTAGGCGTTATTGGTGTAGGAAATGTCGGAGCGGCATTTATCAACCTTGTCAATGAGCGTGCCGAAACAATTACCCAGCGCACAGGTATTTCCTTGGTCGTCACACGGGCCTCAGTTCGCGATCTTTCGCGTGCGCGTGGTGTTGCTCTCGATGCAAAAGCATTTACCACCGACCCGTTTGATGTGGTGAATGACCCCAATGTTGATGTTGTGGTGGAACTGATGGGCGGAATTGAGCCTGCACGTGGCCTCATTAGGCAAGCGCTCGGCAAAGGCAAGCCGGTCGTTACTGCCAATAAAGCACTTCTCGCCGAGCACGGTGCAGAACTTTATGCTGCGGCCGATGCAGCTGGCATCGACCTTCTCTTTGAAGCGGCAGTTGCAGGCGGCATTCCATTCATTCGTCCATTGCGCGAGAGTTTGCGTGGCGAACCCATTCGCCGGGTGATGGGCATTGTGAATGGCACAACAAACTTCATTCTCACGAAAATGACAGAAGAGGGCGCCGACTACGCAGTAGTTCTTGCTGAAGCTCAAGCATTGGGTTACGCCGAAGCCGACCCCACTGCCGATGTTGAAGCATTTGATGCTGCAGCAAAGTGCGCAATCATTGCCAGCATCGCTTTTGGCGCAAACGTCACTTCACACGATGTTCATCGCGAAGGAATTACAACAGTGACTGCTGCCGATATTGCTGTGGCAAAACGTCTCGGGTACGTAGTGAAACTTTTAGCAATTGCAGAAATTGATGCAGAGTCACAGGAACTTGCAGTACGTGTTCACCCAGCAATGGTGCCGCTCAATCATCCACTGGCCAGCGTGCGCGAGGCGTATAACGCCGTGTTTGTTGAGGGTGATGCGGTTGGGTCATTAATGTTCTACGGCCGCGGAGCCGGTGGCAGTCCAACAGCAAGTGCGGTATTGGGTGACACCATTGACGCTGCTGTGAACTTGAAAAAAGGCACGCACGCCATGCTGGGGTCATTCTCCAAGCCACGGTTCACTGCAATTGACAAAACCCATAGCGAATACATGTTGGCACTTGAAGTGCTCGACCAGCCTGGAGTTCTGCACAGCATCACTGGTGTGTTTGCCCAAAATGGCGTCAGCATTCGTACGGCCGAACAAGAAGGCATTGGCGAAAATGCACGCCTTGTTTTCATTACGCACCTTGCACAAGAAGCATCGGTGCAAAAGTGTTTGCGCGACTTCGCCGGTCTTTCAGTTGTGAAACGGTCGGGCGACTTCATTCGAGTTGTAGGGCAGTAACACGTGCAGTACGTATCAACACGTGGCGCTGCTCCAGTGCTCTCTTTTGCCGACGCAGTACTTGCCGGCTTGGCTACCGACGGTGGTCTTTATGTTCCACAGCAGTGGCCTTCAGCACCAGAAACATTGACTACCGACTATGCATCGCTCGCCGCTTCCGTGATGTCGCCATTTATTGGTGATGAAGTTGATGCAAACACATTGCAGAAACTCTGCAGCACTGCATATTCAACTTTTCGTGACCCACGTGTAACGCCACTTGTTCCGTTGGAAGCCAATCATTGGATGCTTGAACTTTTCCACGGCCCTACTTTGGCCTTCAAAGATGTTGCATTGCAGTTTTTGGGGCAATTGTTCGATCTGCTTCTTGAGGAACGTAACGAACACATCACCATTGTTGGTGCAACCAGTGGCGATACAGGTAGCGCAGCTATCGACGGAGTAAAAAACTGCTCGCGAGTAAAAATTGTCATTTTGTATCCAGAGGGTCGTGTGAGCGAAGTGCAACGACGCCAAATGACCACGGTGAATTCACCCAATGTGAAGACGCTTGCAGTGAACGGAACCTTTGACGATTGCCAAGACCTGGTGAAGGCAATGTTCAATGACCAGAAGTTCCGTGAACAGCAACGTTTGTCGGCTGTGAACTCCATCAACTGGGCACGCATTATGGCCCAAGTGGTGTATTACTTCTCTGCCGCACAGCAACTGGCCTCTAGTGGGGTCTCCATTAGCAACGGCGTTTCCTTCAGCGTTCCCACGGGCAACTTTGGCAACGTTTTGTCGGGTTGGATAGCGCGACAAATGGGTGCACCCATTCATCAACTCATTGTCGGCTCGAATTCCAACGATATTTTGACCCGCTTTTTTGAAACGCAAGAGATGCGTGCGCAAAGCGTGCTGCCAACGTTGAGCCCCAGCATGGACATTCAGGTGTCATCAAACTTCGAGCGCTTACTTTTCGAAATGAACAATCGCGATGGTGCGCAAACAGCTAGTCAACTTGGTCGCTTCCGTTCTGAAGGCGGTTTTGCAGTGAGCCCCGAGCAATACAACACCTGGCTTGCACCGGTGTTTCGCGCTGCACGTTGCGACGATGCAACAACTCTTGAAGTTATTCGCGATGTGTTTGAAAAAACTGGCCAACTCATTGACCCGCACACAGCAGTAGGCGTGTTTGGTGCACGTCAGCATCAAGCAGCAGATATTCCAATGGTCACGTTGGCAACTGCGCATGCTGCGAAGTTCCCCGACGCAGTTGAAAAAGCAACAGGAAGCCGGCCGTCGTTGCCCGCACATCTTGCCGACCTTTTTGACCATGAGGAATATGTAACTGCGGTAGAAAATGACCTAGAAGCGGTACAAAATGCCGTTGCTCGGTTCACTGCCGGTGCCTAATTCTCGCTGAGCGTTGCAACATGTACCCAAGGTGGCTATGGTGGTCACATCTCGGGTAGCCGAGATTGATTTCCGAAGCGGCGTCCCGCTCCCGCTCATTACTGCTTTTGCGGTGTATCGGCGCGAAATCTCGTGAACTTTCACTTATTTCGCCGTGATGACCTGAACGCACATGAGTTGGCATATGAAAGGTGGCAGCAATGGCTGCAGAAGCACTAGAGCAATCAGTACTTGAATCAAAGGACCGTGAGCAACTCATGGCAATCGCCCAAGCTTTGGGCGTGAAGTCAGTTTCACGTGCCAAAAAGGCTGAACTCATCGACAAAATCTTGGAGCAAACTGCTCCGCCGGTAGAAACAGCAAGGCCTGCGCGTGCCGAAAAGCAAGCGCCAAAAGAAGCAGCTGCACCGAAGGAAACTCCATCAGCCAAAGGGGGCCCACGTGTGGTCATTGGCCTCGATGGTGAACCATTGTCAGAGTGGGAACTCGAGCTCGCTGAGCACGAAGGAACGCTCGAAAAGACAGCATCTGAAGGCCATCGTCCGAATCGCCCGCAAAACGATCGCCAGCAAAACGATCGTGGCCCTCGCCCGCAAAACGATCGTCAGCAAAACGATCGTGGCCCTCGCCCGCAAAACGATCGTCAGCAAAACGACCGCGGCCCGCGTCCACAAGGTGGTCAGCCAGGTGGACAACCAGGTGCGCAACAGGGTTTCGCTCAAGGTTCGCGTTTCGACAACGACCCAGCAAATCGCAACCGCAACCGCAACCGTCGTCGTAAAGGACGTCGTGACGATGAGGGTCCACAGGGCACCGATCGCTACGAAATTGACGCTGAAATTTCAGAAGATCCAATAAGCCAAGAGCCAGTTGCAGTGTCGGGTCACCTCGACTTGCGCGACGAGGGATACGGCTATTTGCGAGTGAATGGTTACTTGCCTACAAGTGGTGATGCATATATTTCGGTGAAGCAAACACGTCAGTATGGTTTGCGTAAAGGCGACCATGTCACTGGTATGGCACGACCCGCCGCGCGTGGTGAAAAGAACCCTGCAATGCTCGACATCACTACGTTGAACGGCAAGTCGCCAGACGATGCAAAAAAGCGTCCGCGTTTCGAAGACCTCACGCCATTGTTCCCCGATTCCAAATTGCGTCTTGAAGACGACAGTGATCCGGGCAACATGACTGCACGCATTATCGACCTCATTGCGCCTATTGGTAAAGGTCAACGTGGGCTCATTGTGTCTCCGCCAAAAGCCGGTAAGACCACCATCATGAAAACCATCGTGAGTTCAATTGAGAAGAACAACCCCGAGGTCAGCCTCATTGTTCTGCTCATCGATGAACGCCCAGAAGAAGTGACCGACATGAAGCGCACCGTTCGTGGTGAAGTTATTTCGTCTACTTTCGACCGTCCTTCTGAAGAGCACACCATCGTTGCGGAAATGGCAATTGAAAAGGCCAAGCGCATGGTGGAAGCTGGCAAAGACGTTGTAGTTGTTCTCGACGGTATTACGCGTCTCTCGCGTGCATACAACCTTGCTGCTCCGGCAACAGGTCGTGTGATGTCGGGTGGTATCGATGCGGGTGCTTTGTATCCGCCGAAGAAATTCTTTGGTGCAGCACGCAACGTAGAAGAGGGTGGAAGTCTCACCATTCTTGCTACCTGTCTTGTCGAGACCAATAGCCGCATGGACGATGCCATCTTTGAAGAATTCAAAGGAACAGGCAACATGGAATTGCGCCTCGATCGCCGTCTTGCCGAGCGTCGCGTGTACCCAGCAATCGACGTCGATGCATCAAGCACGCGCCACGAAGAGCTCCTGTTCCCGCCCAAGCAATTGCAGTTGGTGTGGAAACTACGTCGGGTGCTGTCGGGCCTTGCTGCCGATGGAAATGGGGCTCCAGGGCTCGAACTTCTCATCGACCGCCTCAAATCATTCCGCAATAACGACGAATTCTTGTCAGAAATCGCCAAACAACCTTCGATGTAGGGCGCTTTTTGCCCGATACACTCAACCCACTGCTAAGAACTCCGGAGAGCCATGAAGACCGAAATTCATCCCCAATACGTAGACACCAGCGTCATTTGCTCATGTGGCAACACTTTCACCACACGCAGCACCAAAGGTGGAGACTTCCGCGTTGAATTGTGCAATGAGTGCCACCCGTACT
>CAIOHI010000097.1 GCA_903858075.1 uncultured Actinomycetes bacterium | reverse complement strand
CCAGCGCGGTCGGTCTTGCCAGCAGCAATTGCGGCAAGGAATGCCTTTGCTGCGTCGTAAGCCTCTGCACCGTAGGTCTGTGGTGTCTCGCCAGGGAACTTGGCTGTGTAAGCAGCAGCAAATTCAGCGTTTGACGCACCGTCTGCACATGTGCAAGTGATGATGGATCCATCGGCAGCAGGACCTGCAGCTTCAATGAAACCATTGTCTTTTACGCCGTCACCGAACACAAGTGTTGCGGTTACGCCAGCGTCACGAAGTTGCTTGGCAAGCTTGCCAGCTTCTGCGTAGTAGCCGCCGTAGAAAATTGCATCTGGAGCAGCTTCTTTCATCTTGCTTACTGCAGCTGAGAAGTCAGCAGCCTTAGGGTCGATGGAATCGCTTGCAACAACAGCGTCACCAAGAGTTGTCTTCACAATGTCGGCAAGACCTTTGCCGTATTCTGAAGCGTCGTCGATGATGCCAACTTTGGCTGCAGCCAATGTCTTCTGGATGTATGTAGCAATGGCTGGGCCTTGCTTGTCGTCACCAGCAAGTGCGCGGTGGAAGACTTTCCAGTTGTTGTCGTTCAAATCTGCGTTCGTTGCCGAAGGAGTAATGATGGCAAGACCTGCTGCATCAAACAACGGGTTAGCAGCTTTTGACTCACCTGAGAATGCAGGTCCAACGATGCCAAGAATGCCGGCGTCGTCAATTGCTTTCTGAGCAAGTGCTGGAGCTTGTGCTGGGTCACCTTGTGAGTCGAAGTCAACAAGGCCAACTTGGCAATCTGGGTTTGCGGTGTTGAATTCACTCACAGCAAGGTCTGCACCAGCGCGAATGTTTTTACCGAGGTTGCCGGCATCGCCTGAAAGCGCACCAAAGAAGGCAATAGAAACGCCTTCGCAGGTCACGCCATCAACAGCTGCTGCTGCGGTGTCTTCGGTTACTTCGGATGCAACGGTATCTTCCGTTACTGAGCTGTCGCTGTCGCTACCGCATGCTGCAGTAACGAAGGCAAGGCTCACTGCAATTGCGCTGACGCGCAACAAAGTGGATTTCTTCATTATTTTCTCCCCTTGTTCTGCGAGTCGACTTTGACTCACAGGTTGGTTTGGTGGTTACCGCAAGGTTAGACCGACTTTACGAAACGTTCAACAGGTGACATTTGACTCAGTATCTACGCAAATCCTTATAGAATAAGGATTTCAGGAAATTTGTAGACGAACCGTCAATTTCTGGGTCGAAAAGGGGGTCCATTTCGCTACCGACACCCGAAAGACGCAAGACCCTTTTCGAGTGGCTGCCACCAGGTATTTCCCCTCTACTTTGCAACTTCCGCTGCTGCGGGACCAGGTCATTTTCCCCTTCGACATTGTTGAGGCAACGCGAGAGAGCAAGAACCGTGACTTTGCCTTCATATTGGCAACTTTTTGCACCAAGCCACCCACCACAACTTTAGGCACTACTTGAGAGGCCTGAGTTGTTGTCGCCCCGAATGCCTCAACACTAAATGTTGGTGTTGCACCATTGGCGAGGCCACCAACGGTGCATGTGACTGCAGTTGTTCTGCATACCTCCACACCATCGGAAGTTTTCACCACGTATCCAGTTGGTGCGCCACTACTGAGCACGGCCGCAGACCATGTGAGTACCACGGCTTTGTTTCCGGGAACCGCACTAACGAATTCAGGCGCTGTCACCCATGTTGCGCTCGGAGTGACTGCATTCGATGCCGGTGACGCAGCACTTGCGCCCATCACGTTTGCAGCGACAACAGAAAATGTGTAAGGGAAAAGATTTTGCAAACCAGGGAATACACATGAAAGTTCAGAGGTTGTGCACGTTGCGCCACCAGGAGAAGAGGTCACCGTGTATGTAGTGATTGCACTGCCACCATTTGCGGGCGCTACCCACGTCACCGTTGCTGCACCATCGCCCGCGACTGCATTCGGTGCACTTGGCGCAGAAGGAATAGTTGCAGGCACCACTTGAATTTCTGTAGATGGAATTCCAGCACCCAAACTGTTTGTTGCAGTAACCGAAACGCTGTAGGTGGTTCCATTCGTCAAATTGCCCACTGTGCAACTACGGCTAGCCGCATCGGTGACACAAGTAAGGCCACCGGGGTTCAGCGTTGCGGTGTATCCGGTAATTGCACTTCCTCCATCGGAATCTGGAGTAGCCCACGACACTGTGGCGGTGGCATTTCCTGCAGATGCAGACACTGAAGTTGGAGCAGCTGAATAACAAATTGTTCCGCAGGTATACAACAACAAGTTGGGCGACTGCGTACCCGCACTTCCATGCACCATGGTGACTGCATTAGTTGTTGCTTTAGAAAGAACGAGACTTGCAATTGCTAATGGTGTTGCCGTACGCGATGTTTCCAAAAGGCGCGCAACTGCACCGGCAACAAAAGGTGAAGCCATTGATGTTCCCGACAACAACGCCCACGCACTGTCGGAAGCTACCCCTGTGCCGGCAACGGGGTAGTTGGGGTTTGCCGGAACTGTTGGCCAAGCAGACTTAATGTCATCACCTGGCGCCATAATGTTGACACAGTCTCCATAGTTCGAAAATGATGCTTCCTGGTGATCGCGTTGCGTAGCACCAACCGAAATGGTGCCATCTGTGCATGCAGGTGTTACGTAGTTAGAACCACCAACGTAAGTTCCGTCGTTGCCTGCGGCTACGACAACCAAAACCCCGTCGTTCTTTAAAGCAACAATCGCATCGTCCAAGATTTGCGAGTAGCCATTGGTCGCACCCAAACTCATGTTTGCAACCGCAGTATTCGCTCCTGTGTGGTTGCTAGCTACCCAATTCACTCCGGCAACAACTGCAGAAACTGTGGTGCCTGCAGCACAAATCGATTGTGACCCTCCCGGAAAGACGCGAACAGGAATAATGCGCGCAGCTTTAGCAACTCCATAGGTTGCACCCGCAGCAATACCAGCGACATGCGTACCGTGACCACAACCGTCGTCGGTTGAACCCAAACTTGGCGAGTAATAGCCGGCGGCAACGCGAGTAGATGCTGGAGCAAACTCACTGTGATTTCGACGAATGCCCGTATCGATAATGTAAATATCTACACCAGCACCTGTCGTTGTGTAGTAATAACGTGAGTCATATGTTGGCGAAGCTTGGTCGATGCGATCAAGGCCCCAGTTACCAGCATTCGTCCAATTGCTCCCACTCGGTGCAGGAATTGATTGGTCAACGGCGGTTACCACTCTTTGGTTCACTTCAATGTGGCGTACGCCAGTGAAATGCGACCACGTTGCAGCTTCTGTTGCGGTAAGCATCACTTCAATAAAGTCAACAGCACCTAGTTGTGTTGATGCCACGTGCAGACCCTCGGCAACCATTGCATTCGAAATAGTGAGTGCAGCTGAATTGTCTTGCGCCAGCACGATGTAGCTTTCACGCACTCCAGCTGCAGTAGCGGGCGCAGAGAATATAACCGCGGCGACCGACAGAGCGCAGAAGGCAACACAGGCTGTTACTCGCCTGAAATTTACCCGCTTCATATTCCTAGTGTACGAACTCCATATTGAGAGTTCGGTAAGAAATTGGCAATTAGCGGACTCGAAAAGCCTTGACAGTGAAGCTCGACTTCGCGATCTTCTTCATTTTCAAGGTCACCAACTTTTTCGTGGTGGTGAGGAGATACTTACCATTGCGGTACACATCAACCTTGCCCTTGCCTGAAATACGCAGAGTTACCTTGTCGACCGTGCGACTCACTACAGACACTTTCGGTGCTGCGTTAACGCTCAGCGTGTCACCTTCGGCATTTGCTGGGGCGGCGTTGCGAACAGGAACCAAAGTAGTAGGCGTTGTAACTACAGGTGCGGGAACTGTTGTAGGTACAGGAACAGTTGTAGGGACAGGAACAGTTGTAGGGACAGGAACCGTTGTTGGAGGTACTTCTACCCCAGAGCCACCTGAGCCTGCCGCATTTGCTGCGCCGGTGAACAACAAGAGATTGACTGAGCCAACGGTGTCGGTTACCACATTCTGGGTTGCATTCAGCGACAAAGCCGAAGCTATTGCCGCCGGGGTCAATGAAGGTGACACTTCCAGCAAGAGTGCTGCTGCACCTGCTACGTGAGGTGTCGCCATAGAAGTTCCTGACAACGAACGTGATGCTGTTGGCGACGAAGTTGCAGCAGAAATAATTGCTGAGCCTGGCGCAAAAATATCGAGACACGAACCGTAGTTTGAGTAGTACGCACGAGTGTCGCTTGCTTCTGTGGCGCCAACCGTCATGGCCGAAGGCTCACTTGCAGGCGATACTCCACATGCATCTGCATTTTCATTTCCTGCGGCAACAGCCATGACAATGCCATCGGCAACTGCGCGCGCAACTGCAGCATTCATTGCTGGTGAATACGAACCACCTAGTGACAAGTTGGCCACGGCTGGTGTTCCTGCAGTGTGATGCGCAATCATCCAGTCGATTCCTGCAATGACTCCAGAAGTGCTACCTGAGCCAGAGCAGTCGAGCACTCGTACAGGAACGATGGTTGCTTGTGGCGCCACGCCAAAGGTAGACCCAGCGACTGTTCCTGCCACATGTGTTCCGTGACCCTGACAGTCATTTGTTCCATTGCCGTCTGAAACCGCAGTAAAGCCTGTTGACATACGACCAAGAAATTCAGAAT
>CAIOHI010000096.1 GCA_903858075.1 uncultured Actinomycetes bacterium | reverse complement strand
GAAAGTCATTGTTGACTATGACACTCTTGAAGTATTGATCGACATCGAACAAGCAATGACCAGCACCACGTACATTTACGAAGAGTGTGGCAGCAACGTTGTGTTTGACAGCACCGCAATCGGCATGCCAGACAACACGGGCGAGGCAATGTTTGCAGATTGCGAAGTTGTCGTAATAGGTCGCTATGTAAACCAGCGAGTAGCACCGTGCCCACTAGAGGTTCGCGCTTCTGCTGCTGCGTGGGACAACGACGGTCGACTGATTCAATGGATGTCAACGCAACACGCACAAGGTGCGCGTGACACTATTCAAGCCGCAAACGGACTTGAGGCCGACAAGATTCGCGTCATCACTCCAGATGTTGGTGGTGGCTTCGGAGCAAAAATCGCCGCATATCCAGAAGAACTTGTCCTCGGTGCAGTTGCAAAAAAAGCAGGTGTCCCAATTCGCTGGCTAGAAACGCGTAGCGAATCAATGACCGCACTCGGCCACGGACGTGCACAAATTCAGTTCGTCACCATCGGCGGAACCAAAGCAGGAAAAGTCACCGCCTACCAAATGCACGTGTTGCAAGACTCGGGAGCATGGGTCGACCTTGGCGCGATTCTTGCCCCGTTTATGACTCGCCCAATGGCATCAGGTGTATACGACATTCCAAAGATTGAAGTTCGCACCACTTCGGTTGCCACGAACACCACACCAGTTGTTGCATACCGCGGCGCAGGCCGACCAGAAGCAACAGCTGCAATTGAACGAGCTATGGACATGTTCGCTGCTGAAATTGGTAAAGACCCAGCAGAAGTGCGTCGCATGAACTTGATTCCAAAGTTCCTTGAACCACACGCAACAGCAATTGGGCAAACATATGACGTGGGCGATTACGAAGAATCGCTGAACCGTGTTCTTGAAGCATCTGACTACACCAAGCTTCGCGCAGAGCAAGCAGTACGCCGTGCAAGTGGAAGCGTGAAACAACTTGGCATTGGTGTCAGCGTGTATGTAGAAATCACCGCAGGATCAAGTGCAGGCGAAGCTGCAAAAATTGAAGTCACGCAAGACGGCCGTGCAGTTGTGTACACCGGCACTTCTCCACATGGCCAAGGCCATGTCACGGCGTGGGCAATGATCGCGTCCGATCAAACAGGAATTCCGATGGACAAGATCGACGTTGTGTGGGGCGATACCGACCTCGTGCCAAAGGGTGGCGGAACAATGGGTTCACGTTCACTTCAACAAGGTGGAGTTGCAGTGCACGTTGCAGCTGGAGAACTTGTTGAGCAAGCTCGCAAACATGCAGCTCGCCTCCTTGAAGCCAACGAAGAAGACGTGGTATTCGACAAGGCAGCCGCCGCATTCCACGTTGCTGGAACACCGGCAGTTGCAAAGTCGTGGGCAGATTTGTCCATAGCGTTGGCAAAAGACGGCGGACTCATTCAAGAAACTGATTATGTTGCTCAAGGCGCAACATTTCCATTCGGTGCTCACGTTTCAGTTGTTGAAGTAGACACCGAAACAGGCCAGGTAAAAATGCTTCGTCACGTGGCGTGCGACGATGCCGGCAAAGTATTGAACCCAATGTTGCTTGAAGGGCAAATTCATGGTGGCATCGCACAAGGCGCAGCGCAGGCTTTGCTTGAAGAAGTTCGCTACGACGGTGATGGAAACCCAATTACTTCAAACTTTGCTGACTACGCATTTATCTCTGCAGCAGAACTGCCAAGCTTCGAAGTAATTCACATGGAAACCCCAACGCCACGTAACCCACTTGGCGCAAAGGGCATCGGTGAATCGGGAACGATCGGTTCAACCCCCGCAGTGCAGTCGGCAGTAATCGATGCACTCGCCCACCTCGGTGTACGTCACATCGACATGCCAACAACAGCCGAGCGTGTGTGGACAGAAATTCAAAAGCAGAAATAGCCCTTCGGGTAGCCCAATAACCCTTAGCCCGCCTGAACATGGGGCCGCCAAATCGCCACTAGACATCGATGCCCTGAATAGGGCATGATAAGTCGCGGGGCGTTGGTAATTGGGGAGAGTTGCCAACACAAGT
>CAIOHI010000095.1 GCA_903858075.1 uncultured Actinomycetes bacterium | reverse complement strand
CCGTTAAACGACATCATTGAATAACTAACGATGCACACCGGGGTTGGTTTGCTGTGCACGTAGTCGCACTGTATGCACACCGTCACCCGAGAGAACTCCCCCTCGAGCTAACAACCGTCCGCCTTGCCAATTCGAGAGACCTAATTCGGGTCTATTCAAGGCATATTGACCGTCTACCCATCGCGTGAATCCGGAACCCACAAACGGTGCGTTGCATTCCCGCCATATAAGGTCATGATCTTTTTGATCTTGAGAGAGACATGAAATAATAAATTGAGGACTATGGGCATTGAAAGAAGCAACACAGTCATGCAAGCTGGACTCAAATGAGAGAGCCAGTTCTGGCTGATCTTCCCATTCGTATTCCAATGAATAATCAATTATTTCTTTCCACTCAATGTTGATGTTGGCTGGAATATCACAACTATCTAAAAGCACCTTTGATGCGATAGGTGCGTGAACAATGGCTTGGGTATTTCGTCGCTTTGCCGCCTGAGAAACTCCCTCTAAAACGGCCTGAATATTGCGCACTGGAGTACCGCTTGTCATCGCAACAACATTCAGTGTGTTGCATACCTTGCGGTCCAAAGAGTTCATGACAAAAGACGCAATGTCATTCGCGAGCGCCGAGTGACCGAGGATCATCCACGCCCCACCTGTTCCATGCAAACTCACCGCCGTACCAGACTGGCGAGCAACGGCACCTAACTGCGCCACTGCCTTGCCCGAACCTCGGGCAATCGCAAGCGACAGACCAGAGTGGGCAAACAAGGCCCAGCCAGCGCCATGAGTTGGACTGTCAATGAGCACTACAGATTTCTGTGGCAAACCAGAGGCAATGAGTGCCGGAACCAGCATGTGTTTTGAGATGGCACGTGCGGTACCCAATGCATCGCTGCCGATGCGGAAAACCACAGTGTTTCCTGTGCGCAAAACTCCAGTTGCATCGGCGAACACGTTCGGGCGACCTTCGAATACAAAACCAACTACTCCAAGTGGCGCGCGCACCACTTCAACATTCCAGCCATCATGCTCGACAGTACTCATGACGAGATCACGGGCGAGATCTAGATGAGACCACATCAGCAGACCTTCGACCATGTCGCTGCGCATCTTCTCGTCGATGCGCAGTCGCGTCACCGACCGACCTTTTGCTAACGCAGCTTCGACATCTTCCTCGTTAGCCACCTGCACATGGTGAAAAAGATCGTTGTCGGCTAGTAATTCGGAAAACTTTTTATAGAAAAGCGATATTTGCTCATCGCCCACATGTGCCAATGCGGTGAAGGCTTCGGCTGCTTCAGAAACTGCTGTATCTGCAACTTTCAAATCGGCAGATGCAATGTGTAAAAGCTCTCCCATTTCCTGTAGCGCAACGAGAGAGTCGCCCGGACGGAATGCATCGGCAAGTTGCCGAGACACCCGCACCCACTGATTTCCGCACAAAATGCGCTGACCAGCCTCGAGCGAATCTACTTTTTCCACGCCAACTACATCGGAGTTCATATAGGAGCAGATTACGACATAGTGTGGCAAACATGCAGAATTCCAGCAATATCTATTTCCGGCAGTTGCTTTCCGGCAGAGACTTTGCCGTTGGCAACAAAGCCGCGCAGCAAATGGTCAACTTTGTCTACTTGCTCGGCGACAAAGAAACCGGTGAATGCGTTGTCATCGACCCTGCGTATGCCGTAGACGACATCATCGCCATAGCTCATAACGACGGCATGAAAGTCTCAGGCGTTCTTGCCACTCACTATCACGCTGACCATATTGGCGGGTCCATCATGGGTCTTCGCATCGAAGGTATAGCAAAAATGCTCGAGAGTGCTTCCCTTCCAATACACGTGAATGCTCTCGAGTCGGAATTCGTCATGAAGACAACCGGAGTAACACGCTCTGACCTTGTTGAACACAAAGGTGGAGACACTCTTGCGGTTGGGAACATGGAGATCACTTTTATTCATACCCCAGGTCACACACCGGGAAGCCAGTGCTTTCTCGCCAATGGCTGTCTGGTCTCGGGTGACACACTCTTTCTCGATGGATGTGGTCGCACCGACCTACCTGGTAGCAACCCTGAAGACATGTACGACAGCTTGCAACGATTGGCGCAGTTACCCGACCAAACTGTGGTCTACCCAGGGCACCAGTACTCGGTTCCAGCTAGTTCACCAATGGAAAATGTTCGTCAAGCAAACTACGTGTACCGCACGAGAAACAAGGAAGCTTGGATGCAATGGTTCGGTGGAGTTGAGAACTAAATAAATGCAGCAAGCGCCGTGCTCACTGCCGTCGTTAACAGCAATACATAGGTCAAACGCTGAAAAGCATGTTGAGTAAGAGTATTTCTCGCTCGACGGCCTAACCATGTTCCCAGGTACATCGAAGGAATTGACAGTAGAGCGAATTGAAAAGCCGCAACACTGCCCTTCCCGGCAATCATCAAAACAGCAAATGATGCACAACCTGAAACGGTGAACACGTAAGCAAGTGTGGCTCTGAAACGCGATGGGTCGAGACGCTTCGACTGCAAGAGAAATATAAGTGGTGGTCCGTTAGTGGAAACAGAGGTCGCCAAAACACCCGATATAGCGCCCAGCACTAGGTCTACTTTTGTGTTCTCTTCTTTTATTGAGAATTTACGCATCATCAGTACAACTAAAATAATTGTGACCGAACTAATTGCCACCCGCATTTGCGTTGCGGTGAATACAGACAGAAGCACTACACCGAGCGGCATACCGACAAGCGCCGAAAGCGACACGCGCTGAGCTATTGATCGGTTAGCCAACTGATGATCCTTTGTAAGATGCACAACGTTGGTCAACAGGCCACAAATTGTTGCGACTACAACTGCCTCGCGAATATCGACCACCGCAGAGAGAAGCGGCATAGCAAGTAGCGAAAAACCGAAGCCGGAAATTGACTGCAGAGCAGCTGCGACACAGACAATGACGATTACTGCGAACAGGTCATTGATCATTGAAAAACTCTAGTGGAAAGGTCTATTCTCATAACCTCGCCACGCGAGAAAATGTGAAACACTATTCAGATGAAGTCTGAAGTTTTAGCTATTAATGGCAACCGTATGATGCAGCGCATCAAAGCACTTGCCGACATCGGCAGTACTGGTGATGGCGGCAGTTGTCGCATTGCGCTCACCACAGAAGATCGCGATGGACGAGATCTTGTGGTGTCTTGGATGAAAGAACTCAATCTCGAAGTAACGACCGACGCAATTGGCAATGTTTTAGGAACGTGGAATGTGGGAACTGGTAAGCCCGTGATGACTGGCTCGCACATTGACACCGTTCGAACCGGCGGCATATACGACGGAAACTACGGGGTCATTGCTGGCCTAGAAGTAATACAGACTTGTCAGGAGTCAGGGCTCACTCCGACGCGGCCACTTTCGGTTGCATTTTTTACAGATGAAGAAGGAGCACGGTTTTCCCCCGACATGCTCGGCTCTCTTGTTTATGCTGGCGGACTCAATCTTGAAGAAGCTCTCGACATTGTCGGAATTGACGGCAAACGTGTTGGCGATGAATTGCTCAATATTGGCTACGCAGGAAGTGCTCCCTGCCCAGGTGAAGCTCCACATGCGTTTGTAGAAATACATATTGAACAAGGCCCGGTATTGGAAGCAGAAGGATTCACGCTCGGAGCCGTCACCGGAGTTCAAGGTATTTCCTGGCAGGAAGTCACCATTCAAGGGCAAAGCAACCACGCTGGCACAACACCAATGAATTTGCGCCATGACCCCGCATATGTTGCGGCAATGCTCACCGTGTACTTGCGAGAAATTGCTGAACGTTTTGCTGGCGACCAGGTGTGCACAGTAGGAAAAATTGATTTACATCCGAATCTCGTGAACGTCATTCCATCTCGAGCAATTCTCACACTCGACATGCGAAATACCGACGAAGACTCTCTTGTCGATGCAGAACGTTTGCTCGACACCTTCTGTTTCCAATTGGAGCAAGATGAGGGTGTCTCTATTTCCAAAAGGACCTTGGCTCGTTTTGAGCCTGTTCAATTCGATGAACGGGTCATAGAAATTGTGGAGCGGCACTGTTTGTCCACTGGCAAGCGAGTGCGCAGGCTCCCATCAGGCGCTGGCCATGACGCACAAATGTTGGCTCGCATGTGCCCGTCAGCAATGATTTTCGTACCAAGCCAGCAAGGCATTTCGCACAACCCCGCCGAACATACCGATGAGGAAGATCTTGTAACTGGGGCAAATGTCCTATTGCATGTGATGCTGGAATTAGCCGATACTGTTTTCTCATGAGCAGAATCATCACGGTCGGCGCTGCGCAGCTTGGACCCATACAAAAAGAGCACACCCGAGCCTCCGCTGTCGAGCGACTCATCGTTCTTTTGCGTCAGGCAAGCAGCAATGGGTGCGATCTTGTGGTGTTCCCCGAATTGGCACTCACTACTTTTTTCCCACGCTGGTTTGTGGATGACATCACCGAAGCAGATCATTGGTACGAGACATCAATGCCATCACCAGCAACGCAGCCCCTCTTCGATGAAGCACGCCGACTCTCAATAGGTTTTTCACTCGGTTATGCAGAACTCACTCCCGATGGTCATCGGTTCAATACGCAGATTTTGGTAGAAAAAGACGGAACTGTTGTGGCCAAGTATCACAAGGTTCATATACCTGGTCACGAACACCATGAACCCGACCGACCTTTCCAACACGCCGAGCGCTACTACTTTGAACCGGGTCCAGAAGGCTTTGGTGTGTGGAAAGCATTTGGGGCACGAATGGGAATGATGATCTGCAATGACAGGCGTTGGCCAGAGTCGTACAGGGTCATGGGGCTTAAAGGTGTGGAAATGATTCTATGTGGCTACAACACTCCCATCCACTACGTACCCGACCCAAGCCAAGATATTTTGCAGGGCTTTCACAATGCCCTCGTCATGCAGTCTGGTGCCTACCAAAATGGCACGTGGGTAGTTGGTGTTGCCAAAGGCGGTACTGAAGAAGGTGTCGATTCGCTTGGGCAAACCTGCATTGTTGCCCCATCTGGGCAAATAGTGGCTCAGGCCTACACCACCGACGATGAACTAGTAGTGGCCCGTTGCGACCTCGATTGGTGCAGCAAATACAAAGACACCCTCTTCGATTTTGATAAATACCGTCGTCCCGAGGTTTACGGGTCAATAACTTCCCAAAAGGGAGTTATTTTCGAGGATTAACCGTCCCGAAACGAAATGAACTACCGCTTTCCCTCATTCTTTGACAAAATGTAAAGAACAAGGGGCAAGCATGACATCTTCACCATCCACTCACTCAGAGGCCGACTACTGGAACACCTCTTCCCGCGTGCCTCTGACCGTTAATGGTGCTCAAGTAACCATCAGTTCCCGCCACCCGCATCTGTTGTCTGCTTTGCGCGAAGAACTGAACGTCACTTCGGCGAAAGATGGCTGCTCTCCTTCTGGGCAATGCGGATGCTGCACAGTGCTCATAGACGGCAAGGCAGTAGTGAGTTGCCAACAGTCTGTAGAAAAAGTACGCGACGCCAACATTGTCACCCTTGAAGGCATTGATGATGCTGAGAGAAAAGTTTATGCCGATGCATTCACAGCATGCGGTGGTCTGCAATGCGGTTTTTGTATTCCAGGCATTGTGGTGCGAGCAAAAGCACAAGTCGACAAAAAAGGCGCCGGTCTTAAACGTGAAGATATGGCACGTCATCTTGGTGCTCATCTCTGTAGGTGCACAGGGTACGTGAAGGTACTCGACGCGATTGAAAGCGTTGCCAAAGGCACTATTCCCCCACCACTTGTATCTGGCGGTATTGGAAGTAACGGACCAAAGTACGAGGGCGAGTCGCTGACTCTCGGAGATCGCGGTTACGTAGACGATATTCGCGTTCCCGGGTTGCTGCATGCAGCGTTACATCTCACTGCGCACGCCCGCGCAAAGGTTTTAAAAATCAACACAGAACGAGCACTTGCCTCTTCCGGAGTTCGCGCAGTATTTACCGCAAACGATATACCTGGCGAAACATACGTCGGAATCATTTACAAAGACTGGCCTGTCTTGATTCCTGCGGGTGGTTTCACCTCGTATGCAGGTGATGTATTGGCAATTGTTGTTGCTGAAACACGCGAGGAAGCTCGCATGGCAGCAGAGTTACTAGACGTTGAATATGACGTGATGCAACCCATTACAGATCCGGCTCTTGCCATTGTGTCGAAAGATATTGCTGTATGGAAAACCGACAACAACATTTTGAGTACGAGCACTTACCAACGCGGCGACACAGAGCAGTCACTCAAAGATGCTCAATTTGTTGTACGAGAAACCTTCATTACTCAACGTATTGAACATGCCTTTCTCGAGCCAGAGAGCACGCTCGCTGTCCCTAGCCTCGTGGGAGAAGTTCGCAAGCTGCACGTGTATTCAGGTGGTCAGGGCGTCTGGGACGACCGCAACGACATTGCCCGTGTCTTGAACATCACAAACGAAAATGTCACTGTTGAGTTGGTATCCAACGGTGGTGCTTTTGGTGGCAAAGAAGACATGAGTAACCAGGCACACGCTGCCCTGGCCGCGTGGCTGCTTAATGCGCCCGTGAAATGCACTCTCAGCCGCGAAGAAAGTTTTCGCATGCACGCTAAGCGTCACCCCATCACTATGGACTACGAGGCAGGTTGCGACGAGAATGGGAAACTTGTTGCGCTTCGCGTACGAGCATTGGGCGACAGTGGGGCCTATGCCAGCGTTGGCATGAAGGTTTTGGAACGTATGGCAGGGCATGCCAGTGGCCCCTACTTCGTACCCAATATTGATGTTGAGGCAATTGCTGCCCGCACCAATAACCCAGTCTGTGGAGCCTTTCGCGGCTTCGGAGCCAACCAAGCGCAATTCGCCATGGAAGGAATCCTCGATCGCTTAGCCGTGCAGGTAGGCATCTCTGGCTGGGAAATACGCAAGAGAAACGTTATTCAACCCGGCATGGTGTGGGGTCCTGGGCAAATCATGGACGACGGGTGCCTTGGTGCTGAGCTTTGCCTCGATGAAGTGCGCGACGCCTATGAGACAGCAATTCAAGATGGCAAAGCTGTAGGTCTTGGTTTGGGACTAAAAAACTCAGGCCTTGGCAACGGATTCAAAGAGATCACAAAAGCAGTAGTTCGCTTTTGTTCAAATGGCACCGTTGAAGTACGACACGGATGGACAGAAATGGGTCAGGGCATTCACACAGTTGCGCTACAGGTTGCTGTTGAGGAACTCGGCATCGACCCACTTCGCATCAAAGTCATCGTCGACACCTCGCGTGAACTCGGCCTGGGGCAAACCACTGGTTCTCGCGGAACCCTCATGGGCGCCGGCGCTGTAAAGGCTGCCTGTGAGGCGGCGCGTGCTGCCAACTGTGCTGAAGAAATTGATCACATTGGCGAGTACCGAGTGGACTGGACCACAAAGTTGGGCGAGCCCGGTGTTGAGAACCCCATCATTCACTCCACCTTCGGTTACGCCGCACAAGTGGTTGTAATGGATCGCGCCACGGGGGCAATTGAGCGCGTCATTGCTGCTCACGATGTGGGGCGCGCAGTGAACCCCATGTTGTGCGAAGGACAAATAGAAGGCAGCGTTCACATGGGTCTTGGGTATGCACTGTCCGAGCAATTCCCCAGCGACCCAGAAACTGCATTTCCCACAAACACAACATTGCGTTCGCTTGGCATATTGCGTCCGAAAGATGTTCCACCCATTGAAGTAACACTTGTTG
>CAIOHI010000094.1 GCA_903858075.1 uncultured Actinomycetes bacterium | reverse complement strand
TTATTGGATGCGATATGGTTTGAAGCGTTGTAGATATTCCCGCCACCTTCTTATTCAGCGTAATTGTTCCTGAACTGCCAGGACTCAACTCGACAGCGTAATAATTATTTGGGTTAGTGTATAACGTGCCGAACTGATTGTTTTCTTGCCCCACTATTTGTTTGAATCCGGATAAGAAAAGGTCTTCTACAGCGCTTTTTCTCCGTAAACGAGACGATCCAAATGACCTCCTCCGATTTTTATCGTCTTGCAACTGATATAGGCGGTACGTTTACCGATATTGTGCTGGAACGTGGCTCCAAACGCTTTACGACCAAACTTCTAACTACCTCTCGTGCGCCCGAAGAAGCTGTGGTGGAGGGGACACGGTTGGTGCTCGCCGAAGCCGGGATAGACTTTTCAAAGATTGACACATTCGTTCATGGCACCACGCTGGCAACCAATGCGGTTATAGAACGCAAAGGCGCTAAAACCGCACTCATTGCTACTGAAGGTTTTCGTGATGTCATCGAGATAGCCGATGAGGGGCGATATGACCAATATGATATCTTCATCGACAAACCACGCCAACTGGTCCCTCGGCAGCTACGTTTTACTGTCGCAGAGCGCATTGATGTGACCGGTAAGGTCTGGATCGAACTCGATGAAACACATATTCGCCGGATCGCAGCTGAACTGATCGTGCAAAAGGTTGAGGCTGTCGCCATTGCTTTCCTTCATTCCTATTCCAATGGCAAGCATGAGGCGCGTGCTGCGGCCATCCTCGCGCAAGAGGCTCCGGGACTTGCTATCACCCAATCAAGCGAAGTTTGTCCTGAAATGCGTGAATATGAACGCACTTCAACGGCCATTGCCAATGCCTACGTCCAGCCATTGATGGCTGGATATCTCGGTCGCCTGAAAGAACGGTTTGCTGCCGAGGGTTATAAGAGGCCTATCCATCTGATGACGTCGGGTGGTTCACTCGCAAGCCTTGAAACGGCCGCTCGTTTTCCAATCCGTCTGGTCGAGTCCGGTCCAGCGGGTGGCGCGATCCTTGCCGCCCGTATTGCGGCCGAACGTGAAGAGAATAAAGTCCTGTCTTTCGATATGGGCGGAACGACTGCAAAGATTTGCCTCATTTACAACGCCGAACCCTATAAAGCACGCACATTTGAAGTGGATCGGCAATCTCGTTTCACCAAGGGATCAGGGCTACCCGTTCGCATTCCAGTGATTGAGATGGTTGAGATTGGTGCTGGTGGTGGCTCGATAGCCCGTGTTGATACCTTGAGACGGATAACTGTTGGCCCCGACTCTGCCGGATCGCAACCGGGGCCGGCCTGTTATGGCCGTGGAGGCACCGAGCCCACCGTGACAGATGCTGATGTGGCTATTGGCAAAATCGATCCGAAACGCTTTGCTGGTGGTGTCATCACAATTTATCCAGACAAGGCCAATGAGATCTTGGCTGACTTTATTGGCTCGCCTCTAAAAATGTCTACTCCTATGGCTGCATATGGTGTCTCCGAGATCGTAGACGAGAATATGGCTAATGCCGCTCGAGTTCATGCCGTTGAGCGCGGTGTCTCGGTTGCTGATCATACTATGGTGGCCTTTGGCGGTGCAGCGCCTCTTCATGCTGCACGTTTGGCGGAAAAGCTTGGCATCCGACGCATTGTTGTGCCGGCTGATGCTGGTGTTGGATCAGCCGTTGGTTTTTTGCGTGCCCCAGCGGCATATGAACTTGTTCATTCTTATTTTATGCGGCTTCAAAGTTTTGATCTAGGAGCTGTTAATAGTCTCTTGAGTACTATGAGTGCAGAGGCCAATGCACTGGCATCAGCTGCAGCGGGTCCACGCGCCCTCTCCGAAACCAGAACAGCATTCATGCGATATTCTGGACAAGGTCACGAGATAGCAGTTAACCTTCCTATAAGGCCACTGACTACCATGGACATTGCTATCCTGCTGGAAAGTTTTGAGGAGGGCTATCGCAAGCTTTTTTCCCGCCACATCCCAGGTGCGGCCATTGAAGTTCTATCTTGGGCCTTGCTTGTAACAACTGAAACGGCTCATCCTGAGATTATCAAGATTGCTCATGAACGTAGCGCACCGCCTGCCGTATCTCATCGTCCAGTCTTTGATGTACGTTCCAACAAGGCTATTGATATCCCAATGTATGACCGTATGACGATGCAACCAGGTAGCAATGTGAGCGGTCCCTGTATTGTTGTGGAGGATGGCACATCGACATATGTGACTGCTAGTTTCGATGTTCATATCGATAGCGGGCTTGCCCTCATCTTGACTGCAAAGAAGTGACTATCATGGCTCAACTCAGTGAAATAGATCTGCAAGTGATGTGGAACCGCCTGATTGCCGTAGTGGAAGAGCAGGCGCAGACTTTGTTGCGAACAGCGTTCTCACCTATTGTTCGCGAAGCGGGAGACCTATCCGCCGGTGTTTTCGATCGGCAGGGGAATATGTTGGCACAGGCAGTTACCGGCACCCCAGGTCATGTCAATTCGATGGCGGAAAGCGTCAAGCATTTTATTCGTGAATTTCCTGTAGAGACAATGAAACAGGGTGATATCTACATCACAAATGACCCGTGGATGGGTACTGGTCATCTGAATGATTTCGTGTTGACTACTCCTGCCTTCCACAAGAGCAAATTGGTGGGTCTGTTCTCTTGCACAAGCCATCTCTAAATGGCGGAGATAAATTGTACCACTAAACC
>CAIOHI010000093.1 GCA_903858075.1 uncultured Actinomycetes bacterium | reverse complement strand
GCGTCTTTCACGTCGTCAAGCTTGAATGGCTTCACGATTGCGGTGATGAGTTTCACTGCGTTCCTTTCTCATGAGTGGGTCACTTCTTGAGAAGAACATACGGGGTGCAGATTTCACAACTGTCGCCCCAATGTTTCAGGAGTATGGCGTATTTGTTGTTGTGTTAACGGTGTGTTACTTCAGGCGATTTAGCACTTTGCGCACTGCATCGGCGCGGTCGTCACCAATTTTGTGACCCATGCGGTCGGAAATTTCAAATTCGTCATCGACGAAACCATCTTTGGTTTGCACCACTGCATGGTGCACTTGTACGCCTGCATTGCTGAGCGCATAGCTAATTGCAGACAAGAGACCTAGTTGGTCGGGGCCGCTAATGCGCAGAACTGAATGCCATGGATGAATGGAGTTGTCGAGTGCCACCTGTGGTGCAGCGAGAGATAGTTTTCGCTGGCGCAAGCGCCCTCTCAAGGACTGCGAGAACAATTGTGAAAGATGAATAGGGTCGGGCGGGTGTGGGGCCTCGACAATAAAAGTATCGAGCACCGAGTTGTCGGGCCACGTTGCCAGGCTTACAGACACAACGGAAATTCCTTCGTCTGCAAGAACGCCCGAGAGACGAGAGAGCAAACCGCGACGGTTGCGACACGCGGTGTTGAGCACATACTGGTTTGGGACGCGAGTTGGCTGAACAGTGACGCGTACCTTGCGCCCGTGTGGCGCAGGTTCAATGAGGCGGGCATGCTCGAGCAGTTCTGCTGGCTCGTGTGCCAAAACGTAAGTAGTGGGAGCATGAACAATGCGGTCGAGCAGCGCCTCATCGTTGGTGAGTTCGCTTGTTTGACGGCGTCGCAGGTCGGCCAGCGAATCGTTTTCACCACTCAATAGCTCGGGCAGTGCGAGCACTCCTTGAACGCCGGTGGTGATGTCAATCATCGCCGCGTGTTGCCAGGGTTCGAGGCCGCCTAATGCATCGGCAAGTAACCGACTGCGTTCCACAATGCCTGGCCGTTTTAAGCCGTGTGCAATATCGCGAATGAGGCGCTCGTCGGCGCGGTGGGGTTCGCGTTCAACGCCAGCACGGAGTAACGCTGCACCATTGAGGAGGTCTTCTACTTCCTTTGCAAACAAAATATCGAGGTCAAGTTTTTGCAAGATGAGGTTGATGGGCATTGACCCGTCGTTGATATCGGCAAGAAATGCAGCAAGAAGAAGTGAGTCGCTTTGTGAACTCACTACCGAAGTTGCATCGCGCAGTGCTTCGACGGTAGGGAACCGAAGTGAGTTTGTTGGGTCGAGTTCTGAAGCGTCGCTCGTGCGGCGGCGTATTGCTTCGGCAAGTTCGGGTAGAGCGCGTTCAAAGAGGCCAGAAATTTCAATGAGTCGCCAAGAGCGTGGTGAACCGACACGAATTAATTGCAGCAGGTGAGTGGTGGCTTCGCGGTTCCACTGCAGGTCGCGCGTACGACGTTCGGCAACCCACTCCATGAACTCATCGCCTGGTCTGTTGTCTGTAGCCATCGCGGCCGCTTGTAGCAAAACCAATGGACTCGCTGAGGTGGGGGGAGTCGCCGCTAGTGAAATGACGCCGTCGTTGACAACAAGCCAACCATCGGCGGGTTCGCTCTCTGCAGAAATATCGAGGTCAATCTCAGATGCTTCGCCCTGATTCAAACGCCAACGAAGGAGGGCAGGGGTAATGACCGTCGTGATGAGCACAACCAGCACGAGTGCGGCGTGAATGTCGTCATCAAACACTCCGACGTTGAGGCCAATGGTCGCAAAGATGAGGCCTACTTCGCCGCGCGGAATCATCCCAAGCCCAACGAGAAGTGTGTCGGCTCCAGTTGAGCGCGCCGCATAGCCAGCCACAACTTTTGTGACGACTGCAATGACAATAAGAACTGCTGCAATGCCGAGTGCCTTGGGGCGAACTAGCGCTGCAATGTCGGTGTCGATGCCTATTTGCAGAAAGAAAATAGGAACAAACACCGATGCAAGTGCCGACATGTCGCGCGCCACACGTTCATGCCCTGGCGAGCGGCCAAGTGCGGTACCCGCAACAAAGGCTCCGATAATGGGCGCTAAATGTGCGGCTTCTGCGGCGCTAGCAAAACCCAAAGTGATGCCCAAAGCAACAACAGATGCCGCTGCCGGAGAACTTGCTCGCTTCAATACCGTGCCCATGATTTTTGGAAGGGCAGTGAAGCCAACAAAACCGCTGATAGCGAGAAAGGAGAATGCCAACCCGGTCGTAGACGCGATGGTGCCAATACCAATTGACCCCTTTTCAACAACTCGTGAAACGACGGTGAGAATAATGAGGCCAAGTACATCGTCGGCAACTGCAGCTCCCAAAACAATGCGAGCCTCTTTTGTTGACAACGCTCGAAGGTCGCCAAATACACGTGCGGTAATGCCAACACTTGTGGCGGTGAGTGTGGCACCAACGAACAGCGCAGTGCGTGCTTCTTCGCCCATGGCAATGCCACCCAAAATGCCAAAACCCATGGGCAAAACAACACCAAGAACTGCAACGCCGAGCGCAGCACGTCCGACCGTGCGCAGTTCTTTGAGGTCCATCTCCATACCCACCTGAAGCAACAACAAAATTGCACCGAGTTCGGCAAGTACAAACAAAGTGTCGGAGCGGCTCACCCAGCCGAGCGCTGACGGGCCTATTACAACTCCAGCAAGAATTTCTCCGAGCACGGCAGGCACACCACAGCGCTCGGCAATTTCGCCAATAACTTTTGCCCCGCACAAAATGATGGCGAGTTCAAAGAGAAGACGGCCAATGTCGAGTGACGAGGAAGCACTAGCGGCAAACATGGCTATAGAGAGTTAATCAGAGCAATGGCTGCTGCAACCACCGAATTGTCGAGCATCCAGCCCCGACGGCGAATGGTAACAATGGCCCCATCGCCAAGTGCCTTGCGTAAATTGACGAGCACAGCCTCGCAGCGCCGTTGTGAGCCGCTGAGCCCTGCCAGTTTGTTCAGGTCATCGCGGTTGGTAATTCTCCCACTTCTAGCAACAAGGACGCGTAAAACGGCGAGATCTGCCTCAGTCAGCGCACTCAGACTGGGCGAAGGCACTGGCGCGAGGGAACTCATGCAGAGAACGTACAAAAAGAGTGTCTCGGCAGTGTGTGCCAATTGTGACAACTACGTAAATTCAGATCCACTTCGCAAAATGGCTACCCGTCGGTAATGATGGGGGGATGGAATTGACTTACCCCGCCGCAGCTGAAAAATTTCGTGGAGAAATCCGCACTTGGTTGAAAGAGAATCTCCCCTCCGGATGGTTCGACGCAGGCTTTGAAATGACTCCAGAAGAGCGCAAAGCGTTCAACGAATCATGGCCAGCAAAACTTTATGGCGGTGGATGGATCTGCGCCACGTGGCCAGTGGAATACGGCGGCCGTGGTTTGAGCATCATGGAAGGTGTGGTGTTAGCCGAAGAGTTTGCTAACGCAAAAGCACCTATGCGCGCCGACTTCTTTGGCGACACTCTTGTAGGCCCAACGATTTTGCAGTGGGGAACCGAAGAGCAGAAAAAAGATTTCTTGCCAAAGATTCTTCGCGGTCAGTCAAGTTGGTGTCAGGGATTCAGCGAACCAAACAGTGGTAGCGACTTGGCAAGTTTGAAAACAACTGCCGTACTCGACGGTGACGAATGGGTCATTAACGGCCAAAAGGTGTGGACCACTCAGGGTCACCACGCCGACTACTGCTTCTTGCTCACACGTACAGACCCCGATTCGCCAAAGCACAAAGGCATTTCATATTTGCTGGTGCCAATGAAGCAGCCAGGTGTTGAAGTGCGTGGCATTGTTCAGCCCGATGGCACCGCAGAGTTTTGTGAAGTGTTCTTTACCGACGCACGTTGCCCGAAAGACAACGTTGTTGGTGGCGTGAACAACGGTTGGCAGGTTGCAAACAGCACACTCGCATTTGAGCGTGGCATGAGCGCGACAACTGGCTATCGGCGCTTCCAAGAGGAATATAAGTTGATGGTTGCAGCGGCAAAGCGTCGCGGCATCATTGATGACCCAATGATTCGCCAACGCCTCATGACCTATTACACCAAAATTCAAATTCTCCGCATTAACGGTTTGCGTTCACTCACCGCCACGGTGAATAAAACAAAAGATCTCAGCGTTGCTGCACTTGGTGCATCGAACAAAATGTTTTGGTCTGAAATGCATAAAACAGCGCTGGAGCTTGCACTCGACATTTTTGGTGCAGAAGCAATGTTGGTCGATGCAGGTTCCGACATTGGTTCATGGCCAGGAACTTCGCGTGACAAGCGTCGTGCGGGTTACCCAGTGAGCCCCATGATGTCGTCGTTCTTCTTCTCGCGTTCAGAAACCATTTGGGGCGGCACCAGCCAAATTCAGCGCAACATTGTGGGAGAACGCGTACTTGGTTTGCCGAAAGAGCCAAAGGCTGCCGGCGAATAATTATTCGGCAGCGTTACTTTCTTGCATGCCTGAGGTTTTCTGCAGCGGGCGTTCTGGCAGTCG
>CAIOHI010000092.1 GCA_903858075.1 uncultured Actinomycetes bacterium | reverse complement strand
CTCGCTACTGCGTCTGGCAGCAGCCTCGGAACTATCTATGAAGGCTTCTTGCGTATTGCGCGCAGCCCACTGCCAACTATTGCTGCAGTGAACGGTGCAGCAGTTGGTGCCGGAATGAACTTGGCACTGGGTTGTGATGTTCGCATCGCTGCTCGTCGTGCAAAGTTTGATACGCGTTTTTTACAAATTGGTATTCACCCAGGTGGTGGACACACATGGATGTTGCGCCGTATCACCGGCCCTCAAACAGCTTTTGCCGCCGTGATGTTTGGTGAAGTTCTTGATGGTGCAGAAGCTGAGCGCGTTGGGCTTGTGTGGAAATGCGTTGACGATGATCAATTGCTTATCGAAGCACAAAAGATGGCAGCTCGTGCCGCAAGCGTTCCGCGCCCATTGCTAGAGAGTGTGAAGAAAACCATTCAAGAAATGGCAGACGTGGTGACACACCCCGAAGCAGTGGAACGCGAATTAGTACCTCAATTATGGAGCACTAAGCAACCATGGTTTGCAGAACGCATTGCTGCGATGCAAGCAAAAATATCAAGGAAGTAGTTTGAGATACAGCTTCTGAGCTGAGTTTCCACCCGGACCAGTTGGCTCTACTTGGATATCAATATCGAGATAACCATCAGAGGTAGGCCATGCTGTTGAAGTCTTGGTGAGACAATCTTTTATCTTCCATTTCACAGTGAATGTTGGCTTAGTCGCAGGGTCTACTCGTGAGTCGTTTGCCAGTGCATCTAGCGCCTTCAGTGCATCACATTTACCCGGCCCAACAGATGGGGCATTGCCTGGCGCACCAGTTGGATTCTGTTCTGCCCTGATTGAGTTCGGAATGTCTGGCGTGTACTTGAACCCTGCGAGGTCGTAGTACGCGCCTTCGGCGAACCCTGCTTCACCATCAAAGGCAAGTCGTTGAGGGCGGAACATGGTGAGGGTGAGTTCGTTCTCGCTAGTTACAGGGATTGGTGCAATATTGGTTTGACCGTACGGAAGGTTGCCGGTAGCACCTGCACCATTGTCGTAAGCAACAAGCATTGGGTGAGTAACGAACACAAAACCTGGGCTTGATGTGAATTCGTACGTGTTGTCTGCGGTTTCTACTTTCATAGTGAACGTGTCTTGACCGCTAGGAAGATTGTTTCCCGAAAAAGTAAATCCAGGACCGAAGGGAAAACCAGATGCATTACCAGCCTGCGTTGGGCACATACGTCCGGCTCCGATTTCCCATTGATAATCCTTGGTGGATTCACATGGAGTGGGCAATTTCACATAGTCGGTTGGGGCGTATGCAACACCGTTACCTTTCAGATAGCTAGCGGTGACATTGCTACCGCAAACTGATGTAATGGGTTGGAACACCATTGTCATGGTGTTGCCGATCACTTCACCCGAACGAGCAGGAGTGGCTTCAAAAGGAGTACCCGTCTTGCCGTAAGCGTTGATGGTGCCAACGTAATCACGTTGTGTTGCTTTGAAGTTTGTGAAGATGCGGAAATCAATTGTCGAACAGTTATTGCTGCCTTCAATTGCGACCTTTGGTGTTGGCGTGTTGCCATCTGCAGAGTCAACCTGGTTATCACCATCATCATTCACGTCGAATGCATTGGGGATTCCGTCGTCGTCAGCGTCGCCGCCGAGAGTTTCGTCTTTATCTACTGCTTTGTTGGCGCCTGGTTGTCCACCTGGTTGACCGCCTGCTTGGGGGTTTGGTGGGCCTTGCGGCCCAGGCGGCACAACTTCAAATCCTTCAGGAGTACAAGTTGAGGTGCCTTTAGGTTCGCATGGTTGGCCAACTGCTGGAGCCCACACACCGGATTTTGTCACTGACGTATTCGCAGTTTTTCCGTAAGTACCAACACCGAGTGGTTTGCCTTTGGAAGCCTTTACTGCTCCTGCAGTTGTCGTGTCAGCAGCCGAAGATTTGGTACTTGTGACTGCATAACCCTGTTGCGTAGTACCCGGAACCTTTTTGATAGTGACGGTGCCCAGTTTTACTGAAGCGGCAGCTGTTTGTT
>CAIOHI010000091.1 GCA_903858075.1 uncultured Actinomycetes bacterium | reverse complement strand
ATGCCACCAGGAGCATTCATGCTCTCGAGCGCCTTCGAGATGTGAACAATTGCAGTGTCTAGATCTTCGATACGTGCCGTCGACATAAACGAATCAAGAATCAGTTGACGCGTGACTGTTGCAAGGCGAACCCGGGCCTTGTCGGCATCTGTTAACTCGGCATTTCGATCATGGAACGAAGGAAAGGAAACACCTTCAGATTGTTCTGAATTCGAATCGCTCACCGCGGACCAACTGTCAACAACACAGGTGCATGATCACTTGGCTTTTCACCCTTACGCGCATTCCGATCAACTTCGGACGAAACAGACCGTTCTGCAACCGACTTTGTTGCAAGCAACAGGTCAATACGCATGCCATGGCCTTTATGGAATGAACCATTTCGGTAATCCCACCACGAATACAGGCCGGCTTCATCATGAAATCTGCGATACGTATCTTCCATACCGAACGCATTGACATGGGCCAGCGCATCGCGCTCTGGTTGGCTGACATGAGTGGCGCCTTCGAACGCTGCCATGTCGTATACATCGCGATCTTCTGGTGCGATATTGAAATCTCCGGCGACTACAACGTCGTCGGCTGGCGAACACGATGCATCAAGGTGCTGACGCAAACGTGACATCCACGAAAGTTTGTATTGGTAGTGATCATTGTCTAGTTCACGACCATTTGGTACGTACACAGAACTCACTCGCACTCCCCCGCATGTTGCAGAAATGATTCTGGCTTCATGGTCTGGTTCAACACCATCGGCAAAGTTGGCAACAACATTGTCAAGACCAACGCGGGACAAAATGGCAACGCCGTTCCACTGGCCTTGACCAAAGTGGGCGCTCTCATAACCCAATTCAGCAATGGCTTCTGTAGGGAACTTGTCCTGAGCCAATTTGGTCTCCTGCAAACAGACAACTTCAGGGGTGTTTGCTTCTAACCATTCCTGCACGCGAGGCAAACGAGCCTTCAGAGAATTGACGTTCCAAGTAACAATGACCACGCCATGACGGTAGTAGGAATGCCCCTACATTGACCAACTGAAGTGCAGTTAGCGCTTTTTTGCTGGTGCTTTTTTAGCTACAACTTTTTTGGCAGGCGATTTTGCGGGGGCCGCTTTTTTCACAGCGGCCACTTTCTTTGCGGGGGCCTTTGCAGCGACTACCTTTTTCACGGGCGCTTTCGCAGCAACTGCTTTTTTCACGGGTGCAGACTTCTTAGTTGGTGCAGACTTCTTCACTGCTGCGGCCTTCTTCTCTGGGGCAGCTTTCTTTGCAACCGACGGTTTGCCTGATGGTTTCGCGACTGCATCAACCACACCTGGTACCGCAAGATCAACACTGCGTCGTGCCGGGGTGTAACCAACAACAGTCAATGTCACTGAATCACCAAGAGTAAAGATGTCTCGTGCGCTACGTGGTTGTGGATTTGCCATGTTGCGAAGCGGTACATACCCAGAGATATCACCAATGAGAGCAGTGATGCCGTTTGCTGCATACGACTGAACAACAGCTTTTACTTTTGATCCGACTGGGTGTTTTTCAACAAACTGCAAATACGGCATGAGTTCATTAGCCATTTTCGCTTTGACACTCGGAGGTGGAGTCTTTGGAACCGGCATTGGCTTGCTTGCTTCCGGACTTGCAGTCGGCGACTCTTTCTTAACAACTTTTCCTGTTTTCACAGAACGACGGCTTGTAGCTCCGCGCACCGGAAGACGCTCAACGAACACCCAGCCGACAAGTGGCACTGGCTTTCCGCCAATAAGGCGACCTTCATCGAAAAGCCACTTGTACTTACCGTGAAATTCTTGGTAGCTGTCGTTTGACAAGATCGAAGCGTTCACCTTGTCTGCGATTGCCAGAACAAATGCGTCGCCTCTACCAACGGCACCCGCTGGGGGCGCAACGAGTTCATTATTTGCAATTGCCTTTTCAAACTCTGCAGATTCTTTCTTGGCGATGCGGTGCCCAAACGTTGCATCAACAACGACCGAGACCTTGGCATTTTTGAATTCATCCATCAAGGCCATGACGGCTTCGTGGAGTTGGGCGAGGCTGGGAACTGATCGACCCTCGGTTGCAATGTT
>CAIOHI010000090.1 GCA_903858075.1 uncultured Actinomycetes bacterium | reverse complement strand
TCGCCTTCAATGCGCTCTTCGCCTGCGGCTGTACGCACCACCACCGTATGTGGGTCGACAAAGATTGCTTCACCGCGAATCATGCGAATGCCTTGGCTGTCGAGCAGTTGCGTGGTGGTGTTTTCCAACCGTGTACGAATGCCGTCGATGCGCTCGGCCAAATGGTCGACATCAATTTCAGCAACGTGTTGCTCGAGGCCCATTCCCGCAAAGCGTTTGGTGGCACTTACTGCCCCACCTGTAGCAATCATTGCCTTGGAGGGAATGCAGTCGAGCAAGTGTGCTGCGCCACCCATAATGTCGCGTTCAATAATGGTGACTTCGGCTCCGAGCCGTGCCGCCCATGTAGCTGCCGTATTTCCACCAGGGCCACCACCAATAATTACCAAACGAGTTATCACGTTTTTAGGTTATCTCTGCGCACCCACGATGTTGGGGCAGTAACGCGATGGAAAGACCAAGTTGTCTCTGCGTTCACCCACATATTCAAAATGCATGCCGTCTGATGGCGTGAAATTTCCACCCCAGGCAAAACCCCAGTGACGAAAAATACGCACGATGCGACAGTCCATACGCGGCACCACACCTTGCCCATTGACAGACGTATTCATATCGAGCGCCATTCCCCACGAGTGGCGCGATAGGTAACCCAATTTGCCGGCGAGGCGGTTGTATCGCGGGTAGAAACACCCGCCGTACGCATTGGTGTTACCTACATCGACGTACCTACTCAAACCTTGGCGTCGTACTTCGCTTAATGCACCTTGTATCGCAACGCGAACATTCACATTGCATGCCGCCTTGATACCAATGTCGCCAAACACTGTGCGCGGCGAAATGAACTTCTGTGGCCACCCACCTTCCAACAGCACCTTTCCCGATTCCGACACCTTGTAGGCAAATTCCCCCACCATGCGTTTGGTTGCAGCCAAACCACGTGTGGCATCGGGGTTCGGGGCATCCCAAGTTTTACGAATGTGAAACGCGTTGCCATCTCTGAATCCTGCAATACGAATAGCATTTTCCAATGCCGTCGCATTGGTGAAACCAATAATGGTGTAACGAGTAATCTTTTTTGCACCCAGCATGTCGGCCTGCCGCGGCGACAACAACAAGTCGGCTTCACCCACCAAAATGTCTTCAGCAATGTTGCCAATGACAAACTCGTGTTGCTTGTCGCGAATGTCGAGCAGGGTCACAATGTCGCCAATGCGAGCACCACGAATAATGGCTGAACTACGCCCCATCACAATGGTGTTGGCCTGCAAAGCCTCTGCAGCTTGCAACGACATCAAGTTGCGCACCACCTCAATGTCTTGCACTGTTGTCGACATGGGCACCTGATAACCCTTCAACACCTTCTGCACAACGGTCTTCTTGAGCGTCGTTGAATCAACACGATGCACTTTCACCAGCCCCAAAGTGACAGCCCTGCCAGGAAACGCTCGAGCGCCCGCCTTTTTCGCCAAGGCGATGACCTTCTTGCGGTCGGCAGCAGAAAAATCGCGTGGTTGAGAGATCGAAATAGCTCGTTTTAACGGTGCAGTGACTTCAGGTGTCACGGGCAACGGTGGGTTAATGGTGTCTGCCTGTGCTGCAAGAGGCAAAGCACCCGCCACCACAAAGCCCACTGTGCTTCCCCACACAAGCAAGCGACGCAACATGGCTTCACGGTAGTTGCCAAATGCCCCGTAGGCCTGAATTGTTAGTACCTAAAACCCTTGCAGGAACTACGGTAGAGAGTTGTGAGCAGTGAACCGACCCCTCCCCAAGACGCCGCCGACGAACCTGTTGACGCGGCCGAACATGCCAGAGGTCTTTCCCTCGAGCGCTCACGTCGTCTAGGCCAACTCGATGCCATGCGCAATGCAGGCACCAACCCCTACCCCTACCGTTTCGATCGTACACACACCCTCGCCGACATTCGCAAAGAGTTCGGTGCTTTAGAAGCCGCCACCGAAACTGAAGTGCACGTAGAAGTAGCCGGGCGCATGTTGTTGAAGCGTGACCAAGGCAAACTCATTTTCGCTTCACTACGCGACCGCGACGGCGACATTCAATTGTTTGTTTCCAAAGCCATTGTGGGCGATGAATTGTTCGACGCCATTAACGCCCTCGACCTTGGCGACTGGGT
>CAIOHI010000089.1 GCA_903858075.1 uncultured Actinomycetes bacterium | reverse complement strand
GATCTCGCAGTTGTTCCCTGGGGCAACTCCTGAAGAGTCAGTAACAGTGCAGCACTTCTTGCATTGTGAAACACAAAATCCAGAGCGCGATGCTTCAGTGGCCGACCGCATGAAATTTATGCGCTTCGTTGTGGAAGAAGAAGACTACAAAACAGGCCTTCAAATTCAGCGCGGCTTGAAGAGTGGCGCAAAGAAAGAAGTGATGTTTGGTCGCAACGAAGGCGGCACGCAGGCATTCCACAAGTGGGTGCAAGCACTCATTGACACCGACGATGAAGACCTCTTGGCACTTTTTGCCAAGGGTGTTGGCGCGAAATCTAACTAGAGGGAACCATGTTCAATTATCAAGACATTTATCACATTGGTGTGCGCGTCAAAAACATTGAAGAAGCAATGGAAGAAATGGGCAAGGGCCTGCAAATCACTTGGTGTGACGTGCAAGTGCGTGAGCAAAGTGCTTGGTTGCCAGGCAAAGGTCAAACCACCATTCCTTTGAAGTTCACATACTCATGTGAAGGCCCGCAACACGTTGAGCTTCTGCAGGGTGCTCCTGGAACCATCTGGGATGGCTCTGACGCTCCTGGAGTGCACCACATGGGTATTTGGGTAGACGATGTGAAAGAGACAACCGAGCGCCTCATGAAAGAGGGCTGGAGTTTGGAAATTGCACAAGTGTCTCCTGAAGAGGGATACGGAGCGTTTAGCTATGTTCGTTCCCCAACAGGTTTCTTGTTGGAGCCAGTAACGCGTGCAGCACTTCCCGCTTTCGAGCGTTGGTGGGCTGGCGGCTCGCTCTAAGAGTTGAACTAAATTAACTGGGTTAAATCAACTGGGTTAAATCAACTCAGGAGCATGTGTTTCTGAGCGCCACGAAAAATTGAGTGCAGCAACAGCTCCTATGACAATGGTGCAGGGTGCCTCAAGTGGGGTACTACCAAGTTCACCCAAAGTTGTACGTACTGTTTCTTGCGCCGCACGAGTACCCCAGCGTGTTGCAGCTACTGGTGTGTTGTAGTTCAGCCCACCAGCAATGAGTCGTTCGGCAATAGCACCGCGTTCGGCTACGCCCATGAGCACCACAATGGTTCCACCAACTGCAGCTAGTGCTTCCCAATTCACTCCTGCCGAACCACCTTTTTCGCGGTGGCCGGTGACAACAGTGAACGAAGCCGACAATCCGCGATGCGTTACGGGAATTCCTGCATAAGCGGGAACACCCACGGCAGAAGTAATGCCTGGCACCACTTCAAATGCAATGCCAGCAGCAATGAGAGCTTCTGCTTCTTCGCCACCGCGACCAAAAACGAAAGGGTCGCCACCTTTGAGGCGCACAACGTTGAGGCCTTGAGCGCCGAGGTGAACAAGCAGTGCATTAATGGTTTCTTGTGGAGTAGGAGCACCAGGCTTTTTGCCTACGTCAATAAGGTCAACACCTGGTGAAGCAAGTTGAATAATGCTGTTGTCGGCTAAGCGGTCGTGAACAATCACATCGGCCTGCGCAATGAGGCGGGCGGCTTTCACGGTAATGAGTTCGGGGTCACCGGGGCCTGCGCCCACTAAGTACACGGTCATGGTGCTACCGCTTGTGTTGCGCTGCGTGATTGTTCAAGAGCTGCAGCAATGAGTGGTGCCCAATTCACATCTTCTGTGCTCACACCTTCGGCATGAAACTCTGCGCGCTTTGCAGCCAATATTTCTACTGCTTCTGCAAACTCGGGGCCGATGGTGTTTTCCAAAGTGGAGCGCACCCAAGAAGACATGGCAGGGCTCGCGCCAGCAGTAGACGAGGTAATGAGTAGTCGACCACGGCGCATGCTGGCTGGCAGGGTAAAGGTACAGCGGTCGGGATCGTCAGCAGAGTTGACCCATATGCCAAGCGATTCACATTCATCAAAAATCTGTTGGTCAACAACGTTGTTTGCAGTAGCAGTTACAACGAGTGAAAAGCCCTTCACATCAAGCGCTGCG